>CAJUBR010000053.1 GCA_910584695.1 uncultured Lachnospiraceae bacterium | reverse complement strand
ATGTAGTCTGCGGTTCTGGTTTGAACTGTGTCAATATGGCTGCACAGATGATCCAGGCCGGGGATGCTGATATTGTTGTAGCCGGTGGTATGGAGAACATGTCTATGGCTCCATATGCATTAAAGCAGGCCAGATTTGGATACAGAATGGGAAATAATACCATGGTGGATACTATGGTAAATGATGCATTATGGGATGCATTTAATGATTATCATATGGGTATTACGGCAGAAAATGTCTGTGAGAAGTATGGTATTACAAGAGAAGAGTTAGATGCGTTTGCAGCAAAGTCACAGCAAAAAGCAGCAGCAGCAGTGGAATCCGGTGCGTTTAAGGATGAGATTGTTCCGGTAGAGGTTCAGCAGAAGAAGCAGACTGTCATTGTAGATACAGATGAGGGTCCGCGTCCGGGAACAACAGCAGAGAGTATTGCTAAGCTGCGTCCTGCATTTAAGAAGGATGGTATTGTGACAGCAGCAAATTCTTCTGGTATTAATGACGGTGCGGCAGCAATTGTTGTTATGAGTGAAGAAAAGGCGAAGGAATTAGGTGTGAAGCCTATGGCTACCTTTATTGCAGGTGCATTAGGTGGTGTGGATCCTTGTATCATGGGTGTTGGTCCTGTAGCTGCAACAAAGAAAGTTATGGCTAAGACAGGTTATAAGATTGAGGACTTTGATATCATTGAGGCAAATGAGGCATTTGCGGCTCAGTCTATCGCAGTTCAGAGAGATCTTGGCTTTAAAGATGAGCAGTTAAATCCAAATGGTGGTGCTATTGCACTGGGACATCCTGTTGGAGCATCCGGATGCCGTATCCTTGTTACTTTGTTACATGAGATGGAAAAGAAAGATGCCAAGAAGGGTCTTGCTACACTTTGTATTGGTGGTGGCATGGGATGTTCTACTATTGTTGAACGTGACTAGCAGGAAATATACTTTTGATTCCCGCAGCTTTGATGCGTATTAACTTTGAGGCTTTGTCAGTTTGCTGCGGGATTGTTGACGGATAAGCAGATTAGTTATATAGCAGACGCTTAGATAGATGCAGATGATAAACCGGAGTAAAGGATTCATTTTTGATTCCACCGGTCATCACTGCAGTCAGGAATAAGAATTATAAGGAGATCGTTCAAATGGAATTTATTACATATGAACAGGACGGATTTGTTGGAGTGATTACCATCAATCGTCCCAAGGCATTAAATGCCTTAAACAGTCAGGTATTAGATGAACTGGATGCTGCTTTGGATGCAGTAGATTTAAATACAACTAGAGCACTTGTTTTAACTGGTGCAGGGGATAAGTCTTTTGTTGCAGGTGCGGATATTGGGGAAATGTCTTCCCTTACAAAGGCGGAAGGAGAAGACTTTGGCAAGAAAGGAAATGATGTATTCCGTAAGTTAGAAACCTTTCCACTTCCTGTAATTGCTGCAGTGAATGGGTTTGCCCTAGGTGGCGGATGTGAGATTTCCATGAGCTGTGATATCAGAATCTGTTCTGAGAATGCTGTTTTCGGACAGCCGGAGGTTGGACTTGGCATTACACCGGGTTTTGGCGGGACACAGAGACTGGCACGCCTTGTGGGTGCAGGAATGGCAAAACAGATGATTTATACAGCCCGCAATATTAAAGCGGACGAAGCGTATCGTATCGGTCTTGTAAATGCGGTATATCCGGCAGAGGAATTAATGGCAGCCGCTAAGAAAATGGCAGCAGGTATTGCCGCACAGGCACCGATAGCAGTCCGTAACTGTAAGAAAGCAATCAATGACGGATTGCAGGTGGATATGGATCAGGCAATTGTAATAGAAGAAAAATTATTTGGTGACTGTTTTGAGACAGAAGATCAGAAAGCTGGTATGGGCAACTTCCTTGAGAAAGATAAAGAAAAGAAGTTAAAGGTAGTTCCGTTCCAGAACAAATAATATTAAGATTTTAACGCATTTAGGGTGATCTTTGGGTCATCCTAAATGTGTGAAATAAGGTAACGATTTGAACGAAACGTAGATGAATTCAAATCGTATATCAAAAAATTTTTAGGAGGATATGAAAATGAAAGTTGGCGTTATCGGTGCAGGAACCATGGGACAAGGAATTGCTAAGGCATTTGCTCAGGTTGACGGATATGAAGTAGCACTTTGCGACATCAAGCAGGAGTGGGCTGAAGGTGGTAAGGACAAGATTGCAAAAGGTTATGCAAGACTTGTAGAAAAAGGAAAGATGACACAGGAGAAGGTAGACGGAATTCTTGCAAGTATCACTCCTGGTCTGAAAGAAGATCTTTGTGCAGATTGTGATTTGATCGTTGAGGCTGCATTTGAAGATATGAATGTGAAAAAGACTACATTTTCTGAACTGGATAAGATTGTAAAGCCAGAATGTATTTTTGCTTCTAATACTTCCAGCCTTTCTATTACAGAGATTGGAAATGGTCTTACACGTCCTATGATCGGTATGCATTTCTTTAATCCGGCAGACCGTATGAAGTTAGTAGAAGTAATTGCCGGGGTAAATACACCGGATGAGACGGTTGCTAAGATTGTTAAAATTTCAGAGGAGATTGGTAAGACACCGGTGCAGGTGAATGAAGCTGCAGGTTTTGTTGTAAACCGTATTTTAATTCCTATGATTAATGAAGCTGCATTTATTAAGATGGAAGGTGTTTCTGATGTTGCAGGTATTGATGCTGCTATGAAGCTTGGTGCAAACCACCCAATGGGACCGCTTGAGTTAGGAGATTTCATCGGATTGGATATCTGTCTTGCGATCATGGATGTGCTTTACGATGAAACCGGTGACAGCAAGTACCGTGCTTGTCCGTTACTCCGCAAGATGGTTCGTGGCGGTAATCTTGGTGTTAAGAGTGGAAAAGGATTTTATGTATATAATGCTGATCGTACAAAGACACCAATGGATGCTCAGTAAATAAAAGACACGAAATGCAGGACTGCGTTGTTCATTAAGTGTTCAAGCGGGAAACACTATGCCCACTAAGCTCAAAAGCACTTCACTAAGTGGGCAAGTGTATTTTCACACTAAATTTGCAACTGCGTTGTTCATTAAGTGTTCAATATAGGAGGAAAAATAAAAATGGATTTCACTTTAAGTAAGAAACATGAAATGGCACAGACTCTTTTTAGAGAGTTTGCCGAAAAAGAAGTAAAGCCACTTGCTCAAGAAATCGATGAAGAACATAGATTTCCGAGAGAGACAGTGGAGAAGATGGCAAAAGCAGGATTTTTAGGGATTCCTGTTCCGAAAGAATTAGGAGGACAGGGCTGTGATCCTCTGACGTATGTAATGTGTGTGGAAGAGTTATCTAAGGTTTGCGGTACGACAGGTGTTATCGTATCTGCCCATACATCTCTTTGTGTAGATCCGATTCAGACATATGGTACACCAGAGCAGAAGGAAAAATACATTCCTGATCTCGCTTCCGGTAAGAAGTTAGGTGCTTTTGGTTTGACAGAGCCGGGTGCTGGTACCGATGCACAGGGTCAGCAGACAAAGGCTGTATTGGATGGTGACGAGTGGGTATTAAACGGTTCTAAGTGCTTTATTACCAACGGTAAAGAGGCTGACGTGTATATCGTAATCGCTGTAACTGGTAAGGTTGAGAAACGTGGACGTATGCAGAAAGAGATTTCCGCATTTATCGTAGAGAAGGGTACACCGGGCTTTACATTTGGTACGAAGGAAAATAAGATGGGTATCTGTGGTTCATCTACATATGAGTTAATCTTTACGGATTGCCGTATTCCAAAAGAGAACTTATTAGGTGCTAAGGGGAAAGGATTCGGTATTGCGATGCATACACTTGACGGTGGACGTATCGGTATCGCTGCACAGGCTCTTGGTATTGCTGAGGGTGCTTTGGAGACGACGATCAATTATGTAAAGGAAAGAAAGCAGTTTGGACGTTCTATTGCCCAGTTCCAGAATACCCAGTTCCAGTTAGCAGATATGGCAACTAAGGTAGAAGCTGCTAAGATGCTGGTATATAAGGCTGCTATGAAGAAGGGCGAGTATCAGAATGGTGCAAAGGTTTCTTATTCGGTAGAGGCTGCTATGGCCAAATTATATGCTGCTGAGGTTGCTATGGAAGTAACAACAAAGGCGGTTCAGTTACACGGTGGTTATGGTTACATCAAGGAGTACGACGTTGAGCGTATGATGCGTGATGCTAAGATCACAGAGATTTACGAAGGAACTTCAGAAGTTCAGCGTATGGTTATCTCTGCAAATCTATTAAATTAGGAGGTAATTAACGTGAAGATTGTTGTTTGTGTAAAACAGGTACCTGATACAAAGGGTGGAGTAAAATTTAATCCAGACGGAACATTGGATAGAGGTGCGATGCTTACGATTATGAATCCGGATGATAAAGCCGGTCTTGAGGCTGCACTTCGTTTAAAAGATGAATACGGTGCAGAAGTTACCGTAATTACAATGGGACTTCCAAAGGCAGAGGAGGTTCTGCGTGAAGCTATGGCTATGGGTGCCGATAAAGGAATTCTGGTAACAGACAGAGTGTTGGGTGGTGCCGATACGTGGGCTACTTCTACGACACTTGCCGGTGCAATTCGCAATTTAGAGTATGACTTGATCATTACAGGTCGTCAGGCTATCGATGGTGATACAGCACAGGTTGGTCCACAGATTTCTGAACATTTAGGAATTCCAGTCATCTCTTATGCAGAGGATTTGAAGGTTGAGGGTAACAGTGTTGTCGTAAAACGTCAGTATGAGGATAGATATCATATGGTAAAGGCCCAGATGCCTTGTCTGGTAACTGCTCTTGCTGAGTTAAATGAGCCACGTTATATGACTCCGGGTGGAATTTTCGATGCATTTGATGCAGAGATTACCGTTTGGGGTAGAGCCAATCTTGTTGATGTTGATGATGCAAACCTTGGTTTAAAGGGTTCTCCTACCAAGATTGCCAAAGCTTCCGATAAGGTGAGAAAGGGTGCCGGTGAGAAGGTTACTCCTGATTCTCCGGAAGAAGCAGTAAGCTACATCATGGACAAGCTGATAACCAAACATGTAATCTAATTTAGAGAAAGAAAGTGGTGAATAGAATGAATTTAGAAGAATACAAGGGTGTATATGTCTTCGCTCAGCAGGTGGATAATCAGCTTAGCGGAATCGCATTTGAATTACTTGGTAAGGCAAAAGATCTTGCTAAAGATCTTGATACATATGTAGCCGCAGTTTTAATTGGTTCTGATGTAAAAGGTCTGGCTGACCAGTTAGCTGAATATGGTGCTGATAAGGTTATCGTTGTAGACGATCCGGAGTTAAAGGAATACAGAACAGAGCCTTATACACATGCTTTGGCATCTGTTATCAATGAATATAAGCCGGAAATCGTATTAGTTGGTGCAACGGCAATCGGAAGAGATTTGGGTCCTCGTGTATCTGCCCGTGTTCAGACTGGACTGACTGCTGACTGTACAGTGCTTGAAATCGGTGATTTCCCAATCAATCCGATTCCGAATCAGGAACAGAAGCACAATCAGTTACTGATGACCCGTCCTGCATTTGGCGGTAATACGATTGCCACGATTGCATGTCCGGATAACCGTCCTCAGATGGCTACTGTTCGTCCTGGTGTTATGCAAAAAATTGAGCCGGTTAAAGGTGCAAAGGCGGAAGTAATTGATTATAATCCTGGATTTACTCCGGATAACAAATATGTAGAGATTCTTGAAATTGTTAAGGCAGTATCTGATACAGTGGATATTATGGATGCCAAGATTTTGGTATCTGGTGGACGTGGTGTTGGAAATGCCGAGAACTTTAAGATTTTGCAGGATCTTGCAGATGCAATCGGCGGAACAGTAAGCTGCTCCCGTGCAGTTGTTGATTCTGGCTGGTTACCAAGAGATTTACAGGTTGGGCAGACCGGTAAGACGGTTCGTCCAAATGTATATTTTGCAATCGGTATTTCAGGAGCAATCCAGCATGTGGCAGGTATGGAAGAGTCTGATATCATCATTGCAATTAATAAGGATGAGGATGCACCAATCTTTGATGTAGCTGATTATGGTATTGTTGGAGATTTAAATAAGATTGTTCCTCAGCTTACCGCAGCAATTAAGGCTGAGATCGCAAACAAGTAGTAAACATTATTTATACAAGTGGGATTTAAAAAGGGATTTATGTCTTATGGTGTAAATCCCTTTTTTGTGCGGAAGGATATATAAGAAAAAGAAAAGGAGAACAGCGTGCAGTTAGTCAGAGTTACAAAAGGCATAAAAGAATATAAAAAGATTAAGAAACTATACCGGCAGGTATTTCCCATGGAGGAAAGAGTGCCCTTTTGGCTTTTAATGAAAAAGGCTAAGCCCTCCATTGCAGATTTTTGGGCACTATATGATAACGAAAACTGGGCTGGGTTTTCCTATATTGTAAAAGGTGAGGAGCTGGCATATCTCTTTTATCTGGCAATAAAGCCTGATGAACAGCGAAAAGGATATGGTGGAACAGCTTTAGATATATTAAAGGATTATTATAAGGACTGTAAACTGTTTTTGGCATTGGAATCCCTCGATCAGACGGCAGATAATTATGAGCAGCGTGTAAAAAGACATTCTTTTTATCAAAAATGTGACTTTTCTGATATGCCATATAAGATAAAGGAAGCTTCGGTTATCTATGATATTATGGGAATTGGCGGAGTTGTGGAACCTGAAGAGTATGACAGGATGATGGAACATTATCTTGGAAGATTTTTAAAAAGAATGATAGATATGAAGATAATTAAAAATACGTGAGATAAATTTTAAGCAACATGTATACAATATTGTTCTTTTGGGTTTTGTTTTTGATAAAAAGTGAAGAAATCCGGCCGTGTCTTTACATTAAAAACAAACGATTAGGAGTAAGAGATATTACATAAATTCATAACAACATGCATAGTTTATTATAATAAATGGGAAAACAAAAATAAAATGGAAATATATGTGGTAAAACAGGGGGATACACTGGAAAGTATTGCTGCCCAGTTTGGGGTGTCAGTTGCCCGTCTGGCATATGATAATGAGATTGCAGGAGAAAGTTTAGTGGTTGGGCAGGCATTGATCATCGTAAGACCGGAGGTAGTATATACGATTGAGGAGGGTGACACGCTTCAGAGCATTGCAGATGCATTTCAGACAACGGTTTTACAGTTGGTGCGGAATAATTCTTATCTGCTAAATGAAGATTTTCTTCTTCCGGGAAGGCAGATTGTAATAACTTATGAAAATACTCAGAGACGCAATATTGAAATTTTTGGCTATGCTTATGCATTTATTCAGGAGGCTATTTTGGAGGAAGCCTGTATATATATACAGGAACTGCTTCCGTTTTCTTATGGTTATAATGAAGATGGCTCACTGATTCCTATGAATGATGATCGTCTGTTAGCAGTTGCAGTGCGTTTTGGGAACCGAAAGAGAATGGTACTTACGCCTCTTGACCGGTATGAGAGATTTAACAATCAGTTGGTGGTAAGACTTCTTTCGGATACGCAGATGCGTGATACTCTGCTTGATAATATTTTGCGGATAATGGAAGAAAAAGGGTATGAGGCATTGGATATCGATTTTGAGTTTATTCCCGGAGAATACCGGGATGCTTATGTGGCATTTATTGCAGAAACGAGGAGCCGGCTGAATGCAGTTGGATATCAGGTCAGTGTTGCTGTGCCGCCTAAGATTTCGGATGACCAGCCAGGGTTACTCTATGAAGGTATAGATTATCAGGGAATCGGAAATGCAGCAGACAGTGTATTTTTAATGACATATGAATGGGGCTATAAATACGGACCGCCGATGGCAGTTGCCCCTATTCCCAGCGTAAGGAGAGTGCTTGACTATGCAGTTTCCGTAATTATGCCGGAAAAGATTGATATGGGAATTCCCAATTATGCATATGATTGGCCGTTACCTTATGTTACAGGTCAAACAGAGGCAGAAACAATTGGAAATCTTGAAGCAGTACGACGTGCAGCATTTTATGGAGCACAGATTGAGTATGATGAGGTTTCAAAGGCACCATATTTTTATTATACAGTGGAAGGAATCAGTCATGTTGTCTGGTTTGAGGATGTCAGAAGTATTCAGGAAAAATACAATTTGATTGCGGAATATGGATTTAAGGGTGGGGGATATTGGAATCTTATGCGGGAATTCAGGCAGAACTGGATATATGTGAACCAGATTACAGGTTTGTAAAAATGGAAATGCTGGAATAAGAAAGAGGAATGGTAAATGAAAGATTTGCATGGAGAAGAAGGGACATCAAGATTGCAGAGAGTATCAGGTAAAAAATATGTAAAAATAGCGATAGCGGCAGTCGGTATATTTGCGATTCTTTTTTTGTTAGTGTTTGCAGTATTCATAAAGCCGATGCTGGAAAAGAAGATAATTGAAGAACAGATTTCTAAGTATATGGAGGAAATCAAGGCGGGGTATTTAATAGAAACCGATTATGATATCCCTTCTGAGGTCTATGTCTATGTCACCGGCAGTTTGAATCCATATGTTAAATCAGCAGCTGATTATATACTAGGTGGGGAGGAATCGTTGAAAAGAGGCTGGCAGGATATTATGAAATATATGGAATATTCAGTTGATGCTATTGAAAAGGATGGGGAGGGAAATTATATTATATGCATCACTTTTACAAATCGTAATCTGGCTTTGATTCTTACAGAAACAATACAGGAAATGAAGGGTGAAAAGGGAAAACTGGTTTTCGATGCAATATCCGGCAATATAGATGAACAATTTTGGGAAAGTTTTGAAATGCATCGCGATGTAGAAACGGAAAATGTTTCAAAAAGTTATCAATTGCGGATTATAAAAGAAGAGGATGGAAACTGGACATTAGATACAGATTATCTGGATTTTAGAATATTGGGAAGCATGGCAGGTCTGGAGGATCAATATCTGGATATGTTAAAGATACAAGCCAAATAGATATGCAGATATATCTATTTGGCTTGTTGATATAGAAAAGAGGGGTTTCTTAGTAAACCTGAACCTTTTCTTCTCCATTCATAACCCGGAGTGCACCTTGGGCGAGTGCAAGTAATTCGTCTTCACCAGGATATACGGTAAAGTCTGCGATGAATCCAAGTTTTGCCTTTAGGGCATCGATGGTAGATTCGTTATAGGCAATACCGCCGGTACAGATGATCTGGTCAACCTTCCCATTAAGAACAGCCGCCATCGCTCCTGCGTCTTTGGCAACCTGGTAATGAAAGGCATCGATTAAGTTTGCAGCATCTTGATTGCCTTCTGCCTTCATTTTCATTAGATCACGCATATCATTGGTCCCGATATATCCATTAAATCCACCGTTTCCACAGATTTTTTTGTATAATTCAGTTTCTGTATATTTTCCGGAGAAACAGAGTTTGATTAAATCACCTACTGGAACAGTTCCAGCACGTTCTGGTGAAAATGCACCTTCGCCGTCTAAGATATTATTTACATCAATGACTCTGCCGTTTTTGTGTGCACCGACAGACACTCCGCCACCCATATGGATCACAATTAAACTTAATTCATCATAAGACTTACCGATTTCTTTTGAGTAGCGTTTTGCAACGGCTTTCTGGTTTAATGCATGAAATACGCTTCTTCTTGGAAGTTCTGGCATACCGGAATATCTGGCGATTGGTTCCAGTTCATCGACAACAACAGGATCGACGATGTAGGAAGGAACATTTATTTCATCCCCGATTTCTTTGGCTAAAATACCGCCAAGGTTAGATGCATGCTGACCTTGTTTTCCTATAATTAGATCCTGTAATAAATCATCAGTTACAGCATAGGTGCCACCAGGAATTGGTTTTAACATACCTCCGCGTCCTACGATAACATCCAGAGTGTGAATGTCGAAATTCTTTTCCTTTAAAACATTAAGAATAACCTCTTTGCGGAAATCCTTCTGGTCAATGATGGAAGCGTATTTTGCAATTTCCTCTGTAGGATGTCTTAAAGTTTCTTCGAATATCTGTTTTTCATCTTCGTATACACCAATCTTGGTGGAAGTAGAACCCGGATTAATGATCAAAATTGTATAAGCCATGTATATATCCTCCTATATGATTTCTTTTTATTTGTTCATTGCTTCTGCAACAACAGCACCAACTGCGATGGAATTTACCTTTGTTTCAAAATCGTCGGAACGGGAGGTCAGGATAACCGGTGCCTTTGTACCTGTCAAAATATTGCCATTTACAACCTTTGCATTATGTACTAATGCTTTATAGGTAATGTTTCCCGCATGGATGTCAGGGAATAATAAAATATCCGCATCTCCTACAATCTTACGGTTAGTAGCACCTTTGTGTCTTGCAGCAGTGGAATCAATTGCAAGGTCGTAGGATAAAGGTCCGTCTACAATACATCCTGTAATTTTTCCCTCTTCATTCATTTTAGTAAGCTCAGCAGCATCAACGGTAACCTGCATTTTAGGGTTTACTACCTCTACAGCAGCAACCGGAGCGACCTTAGGGCACTCGATTCCACATGCATGTGCGATTTCAACAGTGTTACGGATAATATTTGCCTTTGTTTCCAAATCCGGATAAGGAATAAATGCCACATCGCTTAAGAACAGCAATCCGTCGTGTCCTTCAATATCAAAGATACATACATGGGATAATGTTTTATCAGTACGGAGACCGACTTCTTTATCTAATACGCTCTTTAAAAAGGACTTTGTATCAATCAAGCCCTTCATATACATATCTGCTTTGCCGTCATGAACTAATTTTACAGCGGTTAAGGCAGCCTGATAAGGATCTTCAACGTGGATTATTTCGTAACCGGTTAAGTCCATATTGATGGAAGCTGCTATTTCCTTAATCTTTGCCTCATCACCAACTAAAATGGCTTCGGCAATATTACGTTTCTTTGCTTCTGCAACTGCCTCTAATACGGCATCATCCTGTGCAACTGCAACCGCAACCTTCTTTATGCTGCAGGATGCAACTTTTGCCAGTAAATCATCAAATGTCTTTGTCATAGTTGTACACCTCTTAATAAATTATTATTTTGGGAAAATTTTATTTTCCTTATTATTGTAAATCATCCAAGAGCTATAGTACCACCGGAAATCTTTTTGGTCAAGATTGATACAGGAAGATGTGAAAAATTCTTTTCATTTTTTCGTGTGTGTGTTATACTAAACATAAGATACATAAAGGAATTTGCATTTTTGCATAAGACAAACGGAATCTTGCCGTGAAGCAGATTCCGGGTTAAATATAGGGGAAACTCAAACCTATAATAGAATTGTAGTAATAAGAGGTGATAGGATGAATGCGAAGAACAAAGTAATTGGAAAATTATTAATTGTAGCAAAGAAACATAAGGTATTGACATACCCTGCACTTGCATTGGTTGCCGTTATCAGTTTCTTTAGTTATTTTTTTTCATGGAGTCACGGAGCAGGAAAGAGGGTAATTGCCGTAATTATGGTTATGGTAATGCTGGTATCGCAGTCTTACTTTTTAACGACTTCTGCCACAACTTCAGAGGATACGGCAAAAGAGATAGAGGAACAGCTTACATTACAGAAGGAACATACAGATGAGATTTCTTCCGAGGCAGAGAATTTACTTGTTACAGAGGAGACTTCCACTGAGACTGCGACAAAGGAAAACGATCTGACATCAGAGTCAGAACAGGGAACAACGGTTTCTAATGAGGAGATCACAACGGATACAGAGCAGGCAACAGAGGCAGAGCCTAAGGCTCCGGTAACGGAACCTGTGGCAGATAATCATACGAAAGCAAAAGCGGATGATTCGCAGGATGCAGGAACAAAGAACATAGATTATACTTTGATGTGTTATACCCGTGTAAATAATGCATTAATCTATGGGGAAGAAAGATCGGTGTCCGGTAGTGCCAGTGTCTCTTATCGGGAAGAGAATGGAGCTTTTGTTTATGATTTATCAGGAATAAATGTACAGGATGTTCTTAGTGGTTGGACGGGAAATGGCTGCTATGAAATTGAGCCGAAATGGTATTATCACGGAGGAGGCGGAACAGAGGTAGACATGAAGAATGTAATGGCTTCCAGTGATCAAATTACATTATTCTGTTATCGGGATATGAAAAATTATAATATCAGCATTAGCGGTGGTTCTGGAAATGGAGCCAGCTATACGGTAAGTGATGGTGAAAAGTCAGAAGATAATGCAACAGGTTTTCTCCTTCCAGTAGGAAAAACAATGACAATTACGAATATTACAAGAACAGGATATGACTTTGCAGGTGTCACAGCACAGGATTCCCAGATAAGTGTAACAAATGATATTGCAAATCAGTCTGCTACTATATCAGTTACAGGCAAGGAGCCAAACCGGCAGATTACATTCAATTGGACAAAACAGAAATATAACATTCAATATTCAAAAGATAAGGATGGAACCAGCGGTTTTGTGACACAGCAGGTTACATATGACGGAGAAGATACGTTCTATTCAGGTTCGGATGTTGGAGTAGTACCTGAAAAAGGATATAAATTTATAGGATGGAAAATCGGTCAGGGGGCGGATGCGGTTTCTGTGAAACCGGGGGATTTGATAGCCACCCAAGCGATACAGGATAAGTTGTATAATCAGGCACTTACCATATATCCGGAATATGATTATGATGAACTTAAACTGGATACAAGTGCTGTTACATATACATATAAGCAGCCTGAAGCACCGAAACGGATTCGGGTCAGTTATGCAAATGGTGAAGCGGACCTGATTGGAGGGAATTTTACCTATCAGATCACATCAGGAGCCGAACAATTAAGAAACATTGGTATTTATGTGGACGCAGTTGAGGGCGGCATTTCTATAACTACAAGCGGACCTACCGCAGTCACGCCGGATTCGATTCCGTTAGTGTTTACCGTTACCGACCAGAATGTACCAGATCGCACAAGGAATTTTACGGTTAATATATCGGTTAAAAAGCGTGTGATTACGATTCAGCCGCCAACGGATGAAAAAAGTGTCGAAAAAACGTATGACGGAACTGTTCAGGCACCTCTTAAAGTGACAACTTTAAATACGGATGTTCCTGGGGTAACCCTAACGTTTCAGACTGCAGAATATGAGACTGCAGATGTAGGAGAGGAGAAAAGGATTTTGTTATCCAATCCGACAGTTGATTGGGGTACAGAAAGTGCGAATCGTGGAAATTATGAATTTGCAACGGTGGGCAGTCAGTATTATCTTATTGGTAAGATTACCCCGCGACCAGTATATGTAAAAACGAGAGCAGAGTTTACAAACGGAAGAGATTATGTCCGGACAGGGGAAAAGAATCCGGTTCTCATTGTAGAAGAAGATAAAGATAATCAACGGGATGGAACCGGGTTTTTAAATGGTGCAACCATAGAAAATCAAGGAATTACGGCTTCTACGAAAAGACAGGATGGTTCCACGGAAAAAGGAATCTATGAGATTGAGGCTGTGTTCCCGGAGGGCTCGAATTATCAGGCGGCTTATATTGATAAGGGTGCACTGGGTGAATTTGAAGTAATAGAAGAAGAGCCTAAAAAAGGCGGCAATTATCGGATTACAGGAACAAAAGGAAACGATGACTGGTATATTGAAACTCCGGCAAAAGCTTCACCGATTGACGGTTCAGGTTATAATGAGATTCGTATTTCGAAGGATGGAAGCACGGTTTATCGCTCCGGTTCGACTGTGGATTTAAGAGAGGAAGATTTTGCAAAAGGAAGTAATCTTTATATTCAGCTTTATGACAGTACGACTGGAGCTGTTACAGGTTGGAAAAAGATTAATGTAAAGGTGGATGAGACGGCACCGGAGTATATCGGTTATAAGCTTTCTCAGGGTGATGATATCCTATATGATGAGACACCGATTGAGAATGGATTGTATTTCCCGACAAAGGGAATGCTTACATTTGGCAGTTATTTTAATAGGACGGTAAAAGTGACAGTAACGTATCGGGATACCACGTCTGGTCTTTCCAGCCTGTCTTACGGGTTATATGGGGAGCCGGCGGGCACACGGGCCGCATTTTTTACCCCGAAGGATGAGGATGGATACGCTACCGCTACATTTGAGATTTATCAAATGGATACGGAAAAGGCAGGAAAGATTAACTTTTATGCAGAAGATATTGCTGGTAATAAGGGAGAAGGTTATGATCTGAAGCGTGGTGAGGCTTCTGATTGGAGCGTTGAACTGAGCGGACCGGTAATTGAAAGTTTTTATGTGACAACGGGAGAAAGTCAACGGGAATATACCGGAGGTAAGGAATATTATTCCAATTGTACCGCGGTTGTGAAAGTCAATGATAAAGTATCCGGAATCCATAGTATTGCATGGGATGTAAACGGAACACGATATCCGGAGGAACGGGTAGGAAATACAGAGGCAAAACAGACAACATGGAGTTTTCAAACCTCTGTTAACCAGGCGACTTTTCCGAGTACAAATGGTGATTACAGCATATATGCGGTAATTGCGGATAATGCAGGCAATGAAGTTACAACAAACACGATATCCCTTAAGGTGGATGATGAACCACCGATAATAAATGTTACCTCTTATGATGGTTCATGGCAGACAAAGGCACAGGTGAAGTTTAATGCATCGGATAAACTGAGTGGTGTGGATTATATCAAGGTGCTTGGTCCGGATGGCAGCCAGATCGCCCATCAGGAGGAAGAAAAAAATAATATATATTATTGCTCCTTTGAAATTACCCAAAAGGGGAACTATTCTATTATAGTTGCGGATAAAGCCGGAAATACTACGACAAAAGAGATCGTTTCCGATAAGGTATCCAGTGAAGTACCGGAATGTCCGGACATTACAATTCATCCGGAAAAAGAAGCAGATGAAGAATGGTATCGGGAGACACCGTCCGTTACGATTGAGAATATTACCCGTACACCAACGGACGATACACCGGTAACAACAAAATATCAGCTTACAAAACAGGATGGGACGATGGCGGATGTGACAGAGATTCCGCAATCGGAACCTTCTGCAGTAATAGAGGTTCCGGATGGAATATACACTTTAAAGGCATGGAGTCGGAGTATGACCGGAGTCCAGTGTGCTAATACGCATGAGTACCGGATGAAGGTAGATACGGTATCACCTAAGATTACGTATACAACGAGAGGCAGTGGTTCTTCCATTCTTGTCAACTTTACCGTAACGGATGACGGAAGCGGAGTGGATGGCAGCACGCTAAAGGTATTATGTGGCACAAAAGAATTTCCAGCGAAGATAGAAAAGCGTGGCAGTGGGTATACAGGTAGCTTTGTGATTAGTGAACGAGGCAGTTATTCGATACAGGCATCGGACATAGCCGGAAATGCTGCGGAGGAAGCTTCCTTTAGCCCGATGAGCATGAGTGTAAATGCAATTAAAAATATATCGGTAAATTCCGTAGCACTTGGTGCAAATGTTATAAAAGGTACGTTTGATATCAGAGGAACAAGCATAAGCTATAAAAAAGTTACGGATTCAAGGTATTTGGAAGCCGAATCCATTACAAATCGTGATAGTAATGGAAATGTTGCAATTTCAGCCGTATTAACCGGATTAAGTGAAGGCACGGTATATGCATATAAAGTAAGGGCAGTTTCCGCCGTAAATGAAGTGTTAGAATATGAAGGTTATTTCAAGACATTATCAACTGCTGAGACCGGAATCCCTGTTACAGGAATGGCGAGATATGCGGATGGCAGAGCTGGTAACGTAACGGTGGGATTATTTAAAGGAAATGTCTGCATACGGGCATTGGAAATAAATGCCGGTGATGAATTTACGTTCCAGAATGTACCAGATGGTAATTATAGTATTGTGGCAACTGACGGAAGTTATTCCAGTACCAAGAGAGTATTGATTAAAGACAGTGTAATTGTATATCCGGAAAATTATATTGATTTGATTTTATCTGGAAAAAATACTTCAGTTGTGATTACGACAACGGATACACCGGATGTTACGGCAGATAATATGGATTCGATTTTTGATTATGATGTGATTAATTATACGGATGATGACATCAAGCTGATCGAAAATGGCGGTATCGTAGAATTTAAATTATATGCAACGTTAATGTCGGTAGCAAATGTTTCTGCAAATGAGATCTCAGCGATGTATAATGTGACAGATCAGAGTAAAATTGTTGGAGCGTACTTGGATTTATCCTTGTATAAGGTTGTAACGGACAACAACGGAGAGGTGACACGTTCCAGAGTGACGGAACTGGCAAATGGTGCAAATGTGTCAGTAACGATTCCTCTTGGTGAACTAAGCGGAAAATCCGGTTTGGAAGTGATTCGCATTCATGATACGGGAGACGGCAATTATCTTGGAGCATCGTTGCAGGATCAGGATAATAATCCGGAGACTTATACGGTTACCACGAACCAATTTTCTACCTATGCAGTATTGTACAACAGAGAATCGGCACCGACGACGGAGGGAGAAAAGCCAGATGGCGGAAAAGATAATCCCACAACGGAAGAGGAAAAGCCAAACGGTGGAAAAGACAATCCGACAACGGGAGACAAGAAACCAAACGACGGGAAAGACAATCCGGCACCAGGCGGAACAAACGGTTCTTCGATCGGTTCTCTTAGAAGTTCAGGAACCGCAAAAACCGGTGATGAAACACCAATCGCAGTGATGGGAACAATGATGCTTTTATCTGTAGCAGGTTTCTTTACATTAAAAAGAAAAACAAAACAAGAAAGAATTGATAAATGAAATAACAATAATTTCCTAAATAAAAATATGTTCTCTGCTAATACTATAGTCAAGACATCAAGATGTCTTAAATATAATTGATTTGGAGGGAACAAATTATGGCTAACAATTCAAGCAAGAAATCTGACGCAATGAACAGATTTAAAATGGAATGTGCATCTGAGGTTGGTGTTTCTTTAAAGGATGGTTACAATGGTGACTTGACTTCTAGAGAAAACGGTTCTGTTGGTGGACAGATGACAAAGAAGTTAGTAGAAGCTCAGATGAACCAGATGGCTGGTAAGTAATCTGGTTTCTATCTGAACAAACCGGATGACCGGTAACAATCTGATTGAAAAGTCAGGCGTTTCGATATTTGATAAATAATCAAATATTCGTTACAAGGATAAAGGTTGTAATTTGCTTTTGTATAAAAGTAAATTACAACCTTTTCCTATTTTCCTTTTTAGTATAAAAAATATAGAAAAACACTAGACATTTATACATACTGCGTGCTATAATTGACTGATTAGTGCAGAGAGAAGAATGCATTTTAGCACAATATTTGATCTTTCGTTACTGCAAAAGAATAAAATGTTATATATTTAAGGAGGAATTGTTAAAGATGAGTTTAACAGTGGAAAATTTAGAAAAGAATATGGCAAAGCTTATCATTACGGTGCCGGCTGCTGATTTTGTAGAGGCTATGACAGAGTCTTATAAGAAGCAGAAAGGAAAGATTTCTGTACCAGGCTTCCGTAAAGGGAAAGTGCCTCAGACATATTTAGAAAAAATGTATGGTCCGGAGATGTTTTATGAGGAGGCAGCTAATATCTGTATGGAGAATTCCTATCCGTCTGCCCTTGATGAGTGTGGTTTAGATGTTGTTTCCCGCCCGGAAGTTGATATTGAACAGATGGAAAAGGGAAAAGATTTCATCTATTCAGCAACGGTGGCAGTGAAGCCGGAAGTTACTTTGGGTGATTATAAGGGAATTGAGATTGATAAGGTAGAAGTAGAAGTAACGGAGGAAGATGTGCAGGCAGAACTGCTCAATGTACAAAAGCAAAATGCAAGAAATATTCCGGTAGAAGACAGACCGGCAAAAATGGAAGATGAAGTAACAATTGATTTTGAAGGATTTGTTGACGGAGAGGCATTTGAAGGTGGTAAGGGAGAAAATTACCAGCTTACATTGGGATCTCATTCTTTTATTGATACCTTTGAAGATCAGATTGTGGGAAAAAATATCGGTGAGGAATTTGATGTGAACGTTACATTCCCAGAGAACTATCAGGCGGCTGATTTAGCGGGCAAAACGGCGGTATTTAAGTGTAAGTTAAAAGGTATTAAAGAGACAGAGCTTCCGGAGTTAGATGATGAGTTTGCTTCCGAGGTGTCAGAGTTTGATACAATGAATGAATATAAAACGGATATTAGGGCAACACTGAAAGCGAAGAAAGAAAAGGCAGCAAAGAATACAAAGGAAGGTCTTGTAATTGATAAGATTATAGAGAATGCTTCTATGGAGATTCCAGATCCAATGGTAGATACAACCAAAGAGCAGATGTTAAACGAGTTTGCACAGCAGATTAGTTATCAGGGACTTTCTATGGAGCAGTATTTCCAGTTTACGGGAATGACAAAGGAGAAATTTTTAGAAACGGCAACTCCGGAGGCAGAGAGAAGAATTAAGTCCCGCTTGGTTTTAGAAGCAATTGCAAAGACGGAAGATATTCAGGTGTCAGATGATGAACTGAACGATGAGTTAAAGAAGATGGCCGAGATGTATCAGATGGATTTGGAGAAGTTAACTGATTTAGTCGGGGATTCTGAGAAGGAAGCGATTAAGCAGGATATTGCTGTTCAAAAAGCGGTTGATCTCGTGGTAGAAGCTTCGGTAGAAAAATAAAAATGGTCCGGCGGTCAGCAACAGACAGACCGCCGTTCCTATTAGTTTAATAAAATATGTATTTAGGAGGATTTTGTATGAGTTTAGTACCTTATGTCATTGAACAGACAAGTCGAGGAGAACGTTCTTATGATATTTATTCCAGATTATTAAAGGATAGAATTATTTTTTTGGGAGAAGAGGTAAATGATACAACTGCAAGTCTTGTGATTGCACAGCTTCTTTTTTTGGAATCAGAAGATCCTTCAAAGGATATTCAGCTATATATTAATAGTCCTGGTGGTTCTGTTTCGGCTGGTTTTGGAATTTTTGATACAATGAATTACATTAAATGTGATGTTTCAACCATTTGCTGCGGTATGGCAGCAAGTATGGGTGCATTTTTACTTGCAGGAGGTACACCGGGAAAACGTATGGCACTTCCAAATGCAGAGATTATGATTCATCAACCGATGGGCGGAATGCCAAGTGGAAGTCAGGCAAGTGATATGCAGATAACAACAGAACACATTTTAAACACTAAGAGAAAAATTAACGAAATTTTGGCAAAAGAGTGTGGTAAGCCGGTTGAGGATTTAGAAAGAGATACCGACAGGGATAACTGGCTTAGTGCAAAAGAAGCAATGGAATATGGTTTGATTGATTCCGTAATTGCAAATCGTGAATAATGAAGTAATATATAGGTAATTTCGAAACTCTGTTTTCATTACCGACCGTTGTACAATATAGACAATATCAACACTGGGCACGAGCCAAGGCATACCTTCATACTAAGCTCGAAAGTACCTCACTAAGTATTCAGGCATTTCGCTGCTTGTCGCTCGTGATGGTACATAAGGTGCCAAAATACGGCACCTAAGTACCAACAGCTCCAAAGCACCCTGCTTATGATATTGTTTATATTGCACAACTAGATTTTGAAAATAGAGAGTT
>CAJUBR010000052.1 GCA_910584695.1 uncultured Lachnospiraceae bacterium | reverse complement strand
TAACTTATATGCAAGAAAGAATCATCTTTTATTAGATGGTTCTTTTTTTAATTATCACAATGTAGAGATTAAACAGGTCAAAAACAAAAATTTCTCTTATAGTGATTTGACACACAATTTTGAAATTGTGTGTCAAATTATCTTAACATCCCCAATATATCTATAAAAATGATTTTGTTGAAATGTACAAAAAAAGTTGTGAAATTTTCTTTTTGAAAAGAAAATTATTATGTTAAGTGATTATGGAATCTAGTTTTGCACATAAAAAAATCACAAAAAGGATTGAAAAATGGACTTATGCACAAAGTTATCCACATTATCCACAGAGAAAAATAGAATTGGGGTAAAAAAATAGAAAAGAAATAAGAATAAATGTTCTGTGTAAAATGCTGAAAAAAATCTTCTTTGTAAAAAGAATTGACAAATTAAGTGTCGAATAATGCTGTGAAAATTTGAAGAATTGACAGATATTTTGCAAAAAGGTGACAAAAAATTCAAAAATTATTTACAGTTAAAGATTGAAAAAAGCACAAGATATGGTATAATATACATAATAGTTAGCTGATACGAAAGGAGCAGAAAGAATACTGCAATATTAACCCTTTCGTGGGAGATGGGGCAAAGTTAGCTATAATTAAGACAGAGAAGGAGTTGACAGATATGAAGTACATAATCAGCGGTAAGAATATTGAGGTAACAGAAGGGTTAAGGGCGGCAGTTTTTGATAAGTTAGATAGACTGGAAAAGTATTTTAATGAAGATACAGAGGTACAGGTAACATTTTCTGTTGAGAGGGACAGGCAGAAGATGGAGGTAACAATTCCGATTAAAGGCAATATTATCCGTGCAGAGCAGGTTAGTGATGATATGTATGTCTCTATTGATCTTGTAACGGAAGTGATCGAACGCCAGATTTCAAGACATAAGAAAAAATTAATAGATCAGGCACAGAGTGCAGCATTTTTTCAAAAATCGTTTATTGAAGAAGAGATACCAGAAGATGATGAGATTAATATTATTAGAAGTAAGAAGTTTGCTGTTAAGCCAATGGATCCTGAAGAGGCTTGTGTGCAGATGGATCTATTAGGACATAGCTTTTTTGTATTCCGTAATTCAGAAACAGATGAAGTGAATGTGGTTTATAAGAGAAAAGGAAATACATACGGATTGATTGAACCGGAATGTTAATGAGTAGTATATATAGTATGGGTTGTCAGTTGTGGCAGCCCTTTACTTTTGTTTGGAATAATGTTAAAATAAAATCTGTGTGATTATCTTTAAATAATAGGAGTGTTGAGATGAGTATATTTGAAACAGTATTTGGGACACATAGTGAGAAAGAGATTAAGAGGATTACCCCATTAGTTGATAAGATCGTGTCTTTAGATGAATCTATGCAGGCATTAAGTAATGATGAATTAAAGGCTAAAACAGATGAATTTAAGAAACGTCTGGCGGACGGAGAAACTTTAGACGATCTTTTGATAGATGCTTTTGCAGTTGTGAGAGAGGCTGCAGATCGTGTACTTGGAATGAAGCATTATCCGGTTCAGGTTATGGGTGGTATTCTTTTACATCAGGGGAGGATTCCGGAAATGAGAACAGGTGAAGGTAAGACACTTGTTTCTACACTTCCTGCGTACCTGAATGCATTAGAAGAAAAAGGAGTACACATTGTTACGGTTAACGATTATCTTGCTAAACGTGATGCGGAATGGATGGGGCAGATTCACGAATTTCTCGGATTAAAGGTAGGTGTAATTCTCAACAGTTCCACAAACGAAGAGAGACGGGAAGCATACAACTGTGATATTACTTATGTTACCAATAACGAACTGGGTTTTGATTATTTAAGAGATAATATGGTTATTTATAAAGAACAGCTGGTACAGCGTGATTTACATTATGCCATTGTGGATGAGGTGGATTCTGTATTGATTGATGAGGCGAGAACACCTTTGATTATTTCGGGACAAAGTGGAAAATCTACAGAGCTGTATCGAATGTGTGATCTGCTTGCCCGGAGAATGAAACGAGGGGAGGGCGATGGTGAGCTTTCCAAAATGGATGCCATTATGGGAACAGATATTGAAGAAGATGGGGATTTCCTTGTAAATGAGAAGGATAAGCAGGTAATGCTTACGGCTCAGGGTGTGAAAGAAGTAGAAAGTTTTTTCCATATAGAAAATCTTGCCGATTCGGATAATCTGGAAATTCAGCATAATATTATCCTTGCCCTTCGTGCCCATAATCTGATGTTTAAGGATAAAGATTACATTGTAAAGGATAATGAAGTTTTAATTGTTGACGAATTTACCGGACGAGTTATGCCGGGAAGGAGATTTTCTGACGGACTCCATCAGGCAATTGAAGCAAAAGAAAATGTTAAAGTTAGAAGAGAAAGTAAAACACTGGCGACGATTACGTTCCAGAATTTCTTTAATAAATATAAGAAGAAAGCCGGTATGACGGGTACTGCACTTACAGAAGAAAATGAGTTCCGTGAGATTTATGGTATGGATGTGGTAGAAGTACCGACCAATCTTCCGGTAATCAGAGTGGATGAAGAAGATTCTGTATTTTGTACGAAAAAAGAGAAATTAAATGCCATTGTGGAAGATATCAATGAATGTTTCCGTAAGGGACAACCGGTGTTGGTTGGTACCATTACAATTGACTCTTCGGAAGAGGTCAGCAGGCTTCTTACTAAAAGGCATATTCCGCATAAAGTTTTAAATGCAAAATTCCATGAGTTAGAGGCAGAGATCGTTGCACAGGCAGGTCAGAAAAATGCGGTTACCATTGCAACGAATATGGCTGGACGTGGTACGGATATTAAATTAGGAGAAGGTGTCAAAGAGTTGGGCGGGCTGCGTATCATCGGTACGGAACGTCATGAGTCCCGCCGTATTGATAATCAGCTGCGTGGTCGGTCTGGTCGACAGGGGGATCCGGGACAGTCCAAATTTTATCTTTCTCTGGAAGATGATCTGATGAGATTATTTGGCTCAGAAAGGGTAATGTCAATGTATCAGACGCTGAATATTCCGGAAGGGGAAGAAATCCAGCATAAGACTATTACAAAATTTATTGAAAAGGCACAAAAGAAAATTGAGAACAATAACTTTGGGATTCGTAAGAATTTGTTGGATTATGACGAGGTTATGAATGAACAAAGAGAAGTAATTTATAAAGAACGCAGACGTGTATTAGATGGAGAGAATATGCGTGACGTTATCTTTAACATGATTAATGAAACCGTGGAAGAGATTGTAAATCGTAATATTTCTGAGGATTTAGAACCTTCTGAGTGGGATATGAAGGCACTTAACCAGGAGTTGCTGGATACTTTTCCAATGGATAAAGTGGAACTTTCGTCTGACGATTTGAAAGAAATACAGAAACAGACACTGATTCAAAAGATTAAAGAGACAGTAAATAAGCTTTATGAGGAAAAAGAGACGGAATTTCCGGAACCAGAGATGATTCGTGAGGCCGAACGTGTTATTCTTCTTAAAGTGATTGATAGAAAATGGATGGATCACATTGACGATATGGAACAAATGCGCCAGGGCATCGGACTTCGTGCTTTAGGACAGAGGGATCCTTTAGTTGAATATAAGTTTATTGGTTTTGATATGTTTAATGACATGACGGCTGCTATTCGTCAAGACACTGTAAAAGCTATGCTGCATATCCGGGTAGAGCAGAAAGTAGAACGTGAAGAGGTTGCAAAGGTGACAGGAACCAATAAGGATGATTCTTCCGTAAAAGAGCCGATTAAGCGTAAGAGTGCTAAGATTGGTAGAAATGAACCTTGCCCATGTGGTTCAGGTCTAAAATACAAACAATGCTGTGGCAAAAATGCATGATCACAGTGTGTAAAATATAATATAGAAAGAGGTGATTCTGTGATAGAGACAGATAGTTTTAAGTATGAACTTGGTCAGTATGAAACTCCATTACAGGAAGTGAGGGATTCACTTTGACATCCCTGTCAAAAAGGATAAGGTGGCAGAGTTAGAAGCGGATATGGAGGCACCTGACTTTTGGAATGATGTAGAGCATTCCAATGAAGTCATGAAAATAGTAAAAAATTTAAAAGATACGCTGGCAGCATTTGATAAAGTATCTGAGGAATATGAAGAAATTAGTGTTTTGATTGAGATGGCAGATGAGGAAAATGATGCTTCGCTGCTACCGGAAATTGCAGAGCTGATGGAAGCTTTTAAAGAACATTTTGAAACACTTCGTATTCAAACTCTGTTGTCTGGTGAGTTTGATAAAGATAGTGCCATTATTACTCTGCATGCAGGTGCAGGTGGAACGGAAAGCTGTGACTGGACAGGTATGTTAATGCGTATGTATACCCGGTGGGCAGAGAAAAAGGGATTTGCAATAGAAATATTGGATTATCTTGAAGGAGAAGAAGCCGGGGTGAAATCCGTAACGCTACAGATTAATGGCGAGAATGCATATGGGTATTTAAAATCTGAGAAGGGAGTTCATCGACTGGTCCGTATATCACCATTTAATGCGGCAGGGAAGAGGCAGACATCCTTTTCGTCCTGTGATGTCATGCCGGATATAGAAGAAGATATATCGGTTGATATTCGGGATGAAGACTTAAGGATTGATACCTATCGATCTAGTGGAGCCGGCGGACAGCACATTAACAAAACATCATCTGCAATTCGTATTACGCATTTACCCACGGGAATTGTGGTACAGTGTCAGAATCAGCGTTCCCAACATCAGAATAAAGATAAAGCGATGAAGATGTTAATGTCCAAACTTTATGTATTAAAGCAACAGGAAAATCAGGAAAGGCTTGATGACATACGTGGAGAGGTGACGGAGAATGGATTTGGTGCACAGATTCGTTCTTATGTAATGCAGCCATATACGTTGGTAAAAGATCACCGCACCGGAACGGAGATCAGTAATGTGAATGGTGTACTAGACGGCAATGTGGATCCATTTATGAATGCTTATCTAAAGTGGATTAGTTTGAATAAGGAGTAGGTATATGGAGGAACTTAAGTATATTGTTTTCCGGATTGGAGAGCAAAAATACGGGATGAATTTAAAATATATCAATGGGATTGAACAGGATTATCAGATTATTCCAGTCCCTAATGCACCAGAGTCAGTGAAGGGGATTATTAATCTGCGGGGAAGTGTTATTCCTGTTTACAGTTTAAAAAAGCGGTTTGATTTGCGTGACGATAAGGAGCAACAGGGGACAAGTCTGCTGATTACAATGAGTTCAGGGATCTTATTGGCATATGAGGTGGACGAGGTTGTTATGATCGAAGAAATGAAACAGGAAAACATAAATGATATGCCGCTAGTTGCATCAAATGATGAAAATGCATTTTTAGAAAAAGTTTTGCATCTTCATAATGATATTGTAATTGCAATTAATGTTAATAATATATTGTCTGAAACTATGAAAGAAATGGTAAATCAGATGGTAGAGGATAATAAATAATATATCAGAGAAAAATGGTTAAAACAAAGGAGGTAATTATGGTTAATATTGCAGTTTTAGGTTATGGCACAGTAGGTTCAGGAGTGGTTGAAGTTATTAATACAAATCATGACAGTATCAACAAAAGAGCTGGTAAGGATATTAACATAAAATATGTTTTGGATCTGCGTGATTTTGAAGGTGATCCGGTACAAGAGATTTTGGTACACGATTTTGATGTTATTTTAAAGGATCCTGAGGTGAATATTGTCGTAGAAGTTATGGGAGGGGTAGAACCGGCATATACTTTTACGAAGGATGCTCTGTTAGCAGGTAAAAGTGTTTGTACCTCTAATAAGGAATTAGTTGCAAAGCATGGTGCGGAGCTGCTTTCTATTGCAAGAGAAAACAAAGTAAATTATCTTTTTGAGGCTTCTGTCGGAGGAGGCATACCAATCATACGTCCCCTTAACAGCTCTCTGACTGCAGATGAGATAACGGAAATTACAGGAATCTTAAACGGGACTACGAATTATATCCTCACCGAGATGTCGGAAAAAGGTTCTGCATTTGAAGATGTGCTAAAAGATGCACAGGAAAAAGGATATGCCGAGAGAAATCCAGAGGCAGATGTAGAAGGTTATGATGCATGTCGCAAGATTGCCATTCTTACTTCACTGGTTGCAGGGGAACAGGTAGATTATGAGGATATTCATACGGAAGGAATTACCAAGATTACGGAAACAGATTTTAAATATGCGAAAGAATTAAAAGCATCTATTAAACTTTTGGGAACCAGTAAGAAGATAGGCGATACATTCTATTCTATGGTAGCACCTGTTATGATTGGACCGAATCACCCTTTGATTAGCGTCAATGGTGTATTTAATGGTATTTTTGTGCATGGCAATGTGTTGGATGATGTGATGTTTTACGGACGCGGAGCAGGTAAACTGCCAACTGCAAGTGCAGTTGTTTCCGACATAGTTGATGCGGTAAAGCATATCAATACGAATATTATAACAATCTGGGCGGAAAAGAAGAGCCGTCTTGGAAAATTTGAAGATTTTGAAAATAAATTTTTTGTCAGGCTGAAAGATAAAGGTTTTGAGGATGATCAGTTATTGGAGATTAAAAATGCATTTGGAAATGTGCTATATGTAAAAGCTTCAGATGTAGAGGATGAGCTTGCATTTATTACGGAACCGATGAAGGAGAGCGATTTTGCAAAGTGTATTGATGGTTTTGAGGATGTTTACAGTGTGATACGTGTAGATTTTTAAGGGAGAAAAAGAGCATGAAATATGTGATTGTTTTAGGAGATGGAATGGCAGATTATCCCATTGAGGAGATCAATAATGAGACAGTGATTGAACACGCAGATACTCCTACTCTTAATCAAATGGCAAAGGAGTCAGAGATTGGACTGGTACTGACAGTTCCTGAAGGGATGAGTCCGGGAAGTGATACTGCGAATCTTTCCGTTATTGGATATAGTCCCAAGCAGTATTATTCGGGCCGATCACCCCTTGAAGCGTTATCAATCGGAGTGGACATGAAGCCGACGGATATTGCATTCCGCTGTAATATCGTTACCGTCAGTGAAGAAGAGAAAGAATATAGGGATAAGACTATTATAGACCATAGTTCTTCTGAAATTTCTACAGAGGATGCTGCCGTACTGTTAAAGGCAGTCAGTGATGTTTTGGAAAAGGAATATTCCGGATATCAATTTTATACAGGTACCAGTTACCGGCATCTGACAATCTGGGATAAAGGGGAAGTGTTACCGTTAACACCGCCTCATGATATTCTTGGAAAGAAAATCGGGGAATATCTGCCGCAGGATGATGTGCTTCGTGAAATGATGGAAAAGAGTTATGCTATTTTAGCGGATCACCCTATTAATATTGAAAGAAAGAAAAAGGGATTAAACCCGGCAAATTCAATCTGGTTTTGGGGGGCCGGTACGAGACCCGCCTTGTCTGATTTTGAAAGGAAGAACGGAAAAAAAGGTGTCATGATTTCTGCTGTAGATTTACTAAAAGGAATTGCGGTAGGTGCCGGGATGAAGGTCGTAGAAGTAGAAGGTGCAAACGGCGGTTTGTATACAAACTATGAAGGAAAGGCTATGGCGGCTGTGAAAGCACTTTGTGATGAAGGGTATGATTTTGCATATATTCATGTTGAAGCACCGGATGAAATGGGGCATCAGGGTAGTCTGGAAAGAAAACTTCAGGCAGTAGAAAATCTGGATAAAAAAGTAATCCGCATTGTAAAAGAAGGGTTGGAAGCAAGAGGGGAAGACTTCAGGATGCTGGTACTGCCGGATCATCCGACACCGATTTGTATTCGTACACATGTAGGAGAACCAGTCCCTTATTTGTTATATGACAGTACAAATAAAATTGCATCGGATTTATGTTATAATGAGAAAGATGCAAAAAAATCAGGTATTTATATAGAAAATGGATATGAAATTATTGACCATTTGTTTGAAAAGTAGTAACCTAGGTTAGGTGACTTTAACATGTAGGAGGAAGCGAATCAAATGTTAATCGTAAAGAAGTTTGGTGGTACCTCGGTTGCAAACAAAGAAAGAATGTATAACGTTGCAAACCGATGTATCGAAGACTACAAAAAGGGTAATGATGTAGTAGTTGTATTATCTGCTATGGGTAAATACACGGATGAGTTAGTAGATATGGCAAAGGATATGAATCCAAATCCGCCGAAACGCGAAATGGATATGCTTTACACAATTGGAGAGCAGATGTCGGTTGCTTTGATGGGCATGGTGATGAACAATCTGGGAGTTCCGGCTATTTCCTTAAATGCTTTTCAGGTAGCAATGCATACGACTTCTGTATATGGTAATGCAAGGTTAAAAAGAATTGACAGTGAGAGAATCCGAAACGAGCTTGATCAGAGGAAAATTGTTATTGTAACAGGATTTCAGGGGATAAATAAGTTTGATGATTATACAACATTAGGTCGTGGGGGTTCAGATACAACAGCCGTTGCACTTGCAGCAGCGTTAAATGCAGATGCATGTGAGATCTATACAGATGTAGATGGTGTATATACTGCAGATCCACGTAAAGTTCCAAGTGCACGTAAGATTGAACAGATTACCTATGACGAGATGTTAGAGCTTGCAACGTTAGGTGCAGGTGTGTTACACAACCGTTCAGTAGAGCTTGCAAAAAAACAGGGCGTACAGTTGGTTGTTCGTTCAAGTCTTAATACTTCAGAAGGTACCGTTGTTAAGGAGGATACAAAAATGGAAAAAATGCTTGTTAGCGGAGTGGCAGCAGATAAGGATGCGGCAAGAGTTGCTTTAATTGGGTTAAAGGATGAGCCGGGTGTGGCATTCCGGTTATTTAATCATCTGGCAAGACATAATATTAATGTAGATATGATATTACAGTCTGTAGGACGTGACAGTACAAAGGACATTTCTTTTACAGTTGCGGTAGAGAATGCGGATGAGGCTGTTGAAATTATTGAGAGACATTTTCATGAGTATGATAAGATTGATGTAGAAAAGAATGTTGCAAAAGTATCTATTGTTGGTGCAGGCATGATGAGTAATGCCGGAGTGGCAGCAAAGATGTTTGAAGCTTTATATGACGAGGGAATTAACATTAAAATGATTTCTACCTCTGAGATTCGTGTATCTGTATTAATTGATGAAAAACATACGGAAAAGGCAATGAATGCAGTTCATGATAAGTTTGGCTTGGGTGATAACTAGAGTAAGTGTTTAGGAAGAGAATAATCGGCATTTGTAAAGGGCATATATTATTTTTTTGATAGATGTCCTTTATTATACTATAGGAGAAGAGGAAGAAAATGGAGGAAAATAAAAACATGTCTACAAACGCAGCAGATACCTATACGGGTTATGACTCGTATGCTCAGGTGCTGGTTCCCGCTCAGGAAAAAAAGGGAGGACAAGCTTTAGAGATATGTGCTTTGATATTTGGTATTCTTTCGCTTTGTGGTTGTTGTTATGGCTTATTTGGTATAACAGGTCTTGTACTCAGTATTGTTGCTATAACAACCGGAAAAAAATCAGGAGTGTCAATTGTAGGATTGGTTCTTTCTGTTTTAGGTATTTGTGTAGCACTGGCATGGATCGTATTTTGCTTCAGCCCTATTGGGCAGGGATTTGTAGAAGGGTTTCTGGAGGGGTTTGAGCAGGGATATCATGGTACCTATAATGGAGGAGAAACAGGTGGCACGGATAAAGAACCGGATTTTGGTGTCGCTGCTGGACAGGAAGAGAGGAAAGCTTCTCACAAAAATCCATCATTGGAAGCAGAGGTGGTTGGAACAGTGGTGATCAACGGGAAAGATATTACGATTCCTTGCAAATTTTCTGAAATCAGGGATAAATTTGAATATAGTGAATTATTCAATGGAGATGTTTTAAATTCCGGTCTGGAAGCGTATGATTCAAAGCTGATTTATCTGTCATCTGACGGAAAGGAAACAGGGGTAAAATTATCAGTCTGCAATTATAAAGATACAGCCCTTGAAGATATAAAGGATGCCGATGTTATAGGTATAGGAGTGAACTATTATAGAGACACCAATATGGAAGTAAAATATTTTAAGGATATTTCGCTTAATATGAGCCAGGAGGATTTAGAGGATATCCTTAATGATATAAATTATGATAAAAAAGAAAATGCCAGTTATGATTTTTACAGATTTACTGCTGGAGAAAACAATGAAATTCATTTTGCAATATATCTAACGGATGGGAAAGTGCAGCAGATAATAGTGGATTATTTGGGAGAATAGGATGCAGGAAATAGTATTAATTTATGGCATCGTTATAAATATCGCAGCCTTTTTGTTATACGGTGTTGACAAGAAAAGAGCAAGAAAAAGACAGTGGAGGATTTCAGAAAAGACTCTGTTAGGAGCTGCTGCAATGGGGGGAAGCTTAGGGGCTTTTTTTGGGATGTATTGTTTTCGCCATAAGACGAAACATTGGCGGTTCAGACTATTGCTGCCGTTATTTCTGTTATTGCACACGGGCATTATAATCTGGATATTCTGGATGTGATTTAAGATATTATAAAAAAGCAGGCATGACGCCTGTTTTTTTCTTTAGTTGTTTACGTGACAGTATATTTTGTGTTATGATAAAGAATATGCTTTGATATGAGTCTGGAATATATTAAGCAGAACTTAGTGTTTGTACAATGTATATTGAAGAACCGGAGAGGATAAGGAAGACACAGGAAATTGGGAGGTACACAGGATGAAACGTGAAGATTATTTAAGCTGGGATCAGTATTTTATGGGGATTGCTTTACTTTCGGCTGAGAGAAGCAAGGATCCGAATACACAGGTTGGGGCGTGTATTGTTGGAGCAAATAATAAGATTTTGTCAGTTGGTTATAATGGTATGCCGTCTGGATGTAACGATGATGATATGCCATGGGGCAGAGTAGGAAAGCCATTGGAAAACAAATACTTCTTCGTCTGTCATGCAGAATTGAATGCCATATTGAATTATAGTGGGGGATCACTGGCCGGAGCGACCTGTTATTCGACACTGTTTCCTTGCAACGAATGTGCAAAAGCGATTATACAAAGCGGAATTAAGGAAATCGTGTATTTGTCTGATAAGTACTCGGACACAGAGGCAACAATGGCATCCAAAATGATGTTTAATATGGCAGGTGTAACCTATCGTGCATTTGGTAGTCAGAATAAGAAGATTGAACTTGAATTATAGTACAAAAAATGGGACAATGATAGTACTATAATTAGGTATATAAAAGATATTAAGAAAGTTAGAGGTTTTACGTACATGGATATTGCAAAAGTGATCGCAAATGAACTGGGGATTAAAGTAAGTCAGGTAGAGGCAACGGTTAAACTGATTGATGAGGGTTCTACCATACCGTTTATAGCCAGATACCGTAAGGAGGTTACAGGTTCTCTGAATGACGAGATTTTGCGAGACTTGTACGAACGTTTGAATTATCTGCGCAATTTAGAAGAGAGGAAAGAGACGGTAATTACCAGTATTAGAGAACAGGAAAAGCTGACTCCGGAATTAGAACAACAGATTCGTGATGCGATGACACTGGTTGCAGTAGAGGATTTATACCGTCCTTACAAGCAGAAGAGACGCACCCGTGCCACGATTGCAAAGGAAAAAGGTCTGGAGGGGCTGGCTAATATTATATACCTGCAGATGGCAGACAAACCGTTGGAGCAGGAGGCACAAGCTTATCTTTCTGAGGAAAAAGGGGTTGTGACAGTGGAAGATGCCATTACCGGGGCATTGGATATCCTTGCTGAGAGTATATCGGATGAGGCAGAATACAGAACGTATATCAGAGATATTACAGTGAAAGAGGGAAAGATATTAACTGCAGCCAAAGATCCGGAGGCGAAGTCGGTATATGAAATGTATTACGAATTTGAGGAACCGATTGGAAAGGCGGCAGGTTACCGGATTTTGGCTATTAACAGAGGGGAGAAGGAGAAATTCCTAACGGTTAAGATATCAGCTCCGGAAGAGCGTATTTTAGGTTATTTGGAAAAGAAAGTTATTATAAGGGATAATCCCTATACAACCAATTTATTGAAAACGGCAATTGAAGATAGCTATAAGCGTCTGATTGCAGGAGCAATTGAACGAGAGATAAGAAGTGATCTTACGGAACGGGCAGAAGATGGTGCGATTTCCGTATTCGGGAAGAATCTCGCACAGCTTTTGATGCAGCCGCCGATTACAGGACAGGTTGTTCTGGGTTGGGACCCTGCATTTCGTACGGGATGCAAGCTGGCGGTTGTGGATGTAACCGGCAAAGTGCTGGATACGGTAGTTGTATTTCCGACAGAACCACAGAAAAAGGTTGCAGAAGCAAAAAAAGTAGTCCATAATTTGATTAAAAAATATGGAATTACTTTAATATCAGTGGGGAATGGTACTGCTTCAAGGGAATCGGAGCAGGTAATCGTAGAACTGTTAAAGGAGATACCAGAGCAAGTGCAGTATGTGATTGTAAATGAAGCCGGAGCTTCTGTCTACTCAGCGAGTAAACTTGCCACGGAGGAGTTTCCTAATTTTGATGTGGGTCAAAGGAGTGCAGCTTCGATTGCAAGAAGACTGCAGGATCCATTGGCGGAGCTTGTAAAGATCGATCCAAAGTCAATCGGAGTAGGACAATATCAGCATGATATGAACCAGAAAAAGCTAGGTGAAGCATTGACCGGGGTAGTAGAAGACTGTGTGAATAAGGTAGGGGTTGACTTGAATACTGCTTCGGCATCACTGCTTGAGTATGTATCAGGAATCAGTAAAGTAATTGCAAAGAATATTGTGGCATATAGGGAAGAGAACGGAAAGTTTACAAATCGAAAGCAATTATTAAAGGTTGCTAAGCTTGGTCCGAAGGCATTTGAGCAATGTGCCGGTTTTATGCGTATCCAGGGCGGTGATAATCCTTTGGATGCAACCAGTGTACATCCGGAGAGTTATGAAGCGGCTGCCGGATTGCTTACACAACTGGGATATTCTTTAACGGATATCAATGGTCAGGGGCTGGTGGGGTTATCCTTACTTGCAAAGAACCGTTCAAAGCTTGCTTCAGATTTAGGTATCGGAGAACTGACATTAGATGATATAATTAAAGAATTAGAAAAACCTGCCAGGGATCCCCGTGACGAAATGCCAAAACCGATTCTACGTACGGATGTACTGGAAATGGAAGATTTGACAGAGGGAATGGTTTTGAAGGGAACCGTCCGTAATGTAATTGATTTTGGTGCATTCATAGATATTGGAGTGCATCAGGATGGATTGGTACACATATCGCAAATTACAAATAAAAAGTTTATTAAGCATCCGCTTGAAGTAGTGAGTGTTGGGGATGTTGTGGAAGTAAAGGTATTGAGTGTAGACTTAGAAAGAAAGAGAATTCAGCTTTCTATGATTATTTGAGAAAGAAAAGAGGGAAAAGTGTGATGAAAGAAGAGATACAGTTTTCTGTACAGATGACAGCAGGGGAGGTTTATCGCTTTACAATATATCATTTATACCACAAATTTTCAGGTATATTTGGCATTTGTCTTTCTTTAATGGCATTTATCATTTTGATCACGTCCTTTGATTCATTGACAGATCAGTCCAGAGTTATTTTGATCTTGGTTGCTCTTTGGTTTACAATTCTTGCACCGATTATATTGTTTTTTCGTGCAAAGGGACAGGTGAAAAGAAACAAATCTTATCAGAAACCATTGAATTATCAACTGGATCATGCAGGGATAACCGTATCACAGGATGATGTGAAACAGACAATTGAATGGGAAAATTTAATGAAAATTGTTGAGACAAAGTCACAATTTTTAATTTATAGCAGCAATATTCATGCCTTTGTATTTCCTAAAAAAGCGGTTGGAGAAGAATGCAGTGTATTAAGGGAAATGTTAATTGGTTATACGGAAAAAACAAATGTCCGCCTTAAGGGTATGAAAATGAAACAAAAAGAAGATTGAAAAAGAGGTTGTATATGGAATATAGCAGTTTTGGTCCCGAAGATACACTTAAGATTGCCAGAGAATTAGGACAGAAGGTGCATGCCGGGGATGTGATTTGTCTGATTGGTGATCTGGGGGTGGGTAAAACATTGTTTTCAAAAGGGATTGCGGAAGGGCTTGGTATAGAGGAAAATGTCAGCAGTCCGACATTTACAATCGTACAGGAATATAATGACGGAAGGCTGCCGCTTTATCATTTTGACGTTTACCGGATTGAAGATCCGGAAGAAATGGAAGAAGTGGGTTTTAATGATATGATTTATGGAGAAGGTGTCTGTCTGATTGAATGGGCAGATATGATTCTGGATATTTTACCGGAACACTATATTAATATAAGAATAGAAAAGGATTTGAAAAAGGGATTCGATTACAGGCGTATTATAATAGAAAAGAATTAAAACAAATTATACTAGCATTTAGATTGAAGGGATGAATATGAAGATATTAGCATTGGATAGTTCTGGACTTGTAGCCTCTGTGGCAGTCGTAGAAGATGATAATTTGATTGCAGAGTATACGGTAAATTATAAAAAAACGCATTCGCAGACGTTACTTCCAATGATGGATGAGATTATACGCATGACGGAGACAGATCTGGGTTTGGTGGATGCGATTGCAGTTGCAAAGGGCCCGGGTTCCTTTACAGGTTTGAGGATTGGTGCTGCAACCGTAAAGGGGCTTGGTCTGGCACTAAAGAAACCTATTATCGGAATACCGACGGTGGAAGGTCTGGCTATGAATTTATATGAAACAAATTCGTTAATCTGTCCGCTGATGGATGCCAGAAGGAATCAGGTATATACGGGAATTTATAAGTTTTCGGATGGAAGATTGCAAACGGTAAAGGAACAGACGCCAGTAGGTATAGAAGAAATAATAGATGCATTGAATATAATCGGTCAGGAGGTAATCTTTCTTGGAGACGGGATTCCGGTATATAAGGATAGGATAGCAGCCGGAATGACAGTACCGTATCACATTGCACCGGCCCATGTGAATAAGCAGCGGGCAGCAGCAATTGGAGTGAGGGCAATGGATTATTTTGAAAATGGATTATATGTCAGTGCAGATGAATTTGAACCGGAGTATCTGCGTTTGTCACAGGCTGAAAGAGAACAATTAGAGAAGAATCAAAAGGAAAGTCAATAAGATGATAGATTTGTTACCTTTGCAGATGCAGTGCTGCGAAGCCGTAGCCCAAATTGCAAAAGAATGTTTACCGGAACATTGGTCTTTGGAGGGTATACGGGATGTATTGCATCATGATAATAATATATATTATGTTGCATGCGATGTGGAAAAGACAGGGGATAAGAGTTATAATAATGCTAAGAAAACAGATTTTGGTCAGATGGAAGAGGATGAATTATCTGTGGCATTTAGCAGGATCGTTGGCTTTGCAGGGATTATGTTGATTGCCGATGAGGCAGAACTGCTGAATATTGCTGTAACGCCGTCTTTTCAGGGATGTGGGATTGGACAAGCATTATTAGAAAAAATGATTGTTTTGGCAAAAGAAAAAGGATGTAAAAGAATGCTGTTAGAAGTGAGGGAAAGTAATACCTTGGCAATGAATTTGTATTATAAGAATGGATTTGTTAGATTAGGAGAACGGAAGGAGTATTATAGCCATCCGAGGGAGAATGCTATTATAATGGAAAGAAAGATGACAGAATGGACATAATTTACCACTGGATTTTACAGAGTAATTGAGCTACCATAATTAATAGTAATGCAGATTCTATGTACCATACCGAAATAGGGGCGTGCATAAGATTATGATAATTATGGAGGATGGAATGAATAATATAGCATGTAACAAGTGTGGAAGAATATTGAAGGCAGAAAACGGAATTATTCATGAAGATTTTATTCATGTGCGTAAGGCATGGGGGTATTTTTCAAAAAAAGATGGAAATACTCAAGAGTTTATCATATGTGAGGATTGTTTGGGAAAACTGGAGCAGGAATTTGTAATACCGTCAAAAAAATATGAGACAACAGAAATGCTCTAAGTATATATAACATACGTATTGGAATAAAGCATATATATGGAAGGAGGGATAGGATGATAGATGTGTGTTTACTCGGAACAGGTGGCATGATGCCGCTGCCGTATCGTGCATTAACATCGCTGATGGTACGGTATAACGGGATGAATATATTAATAGATTGTGGTGAGGGAACGCAGGTTTCTATTAAACAGCAGGGATGGAGTGTGAAACCGATTGACGTGATTTGTTTTACACATTTTCATGCAGATCATATCAGTGGACTGCCAGGGCTTTTACTTACATTGGGAAATGCGGAAAGAACAGAACCGGTTACGATGATTGGACCGAAGCGTTTAGAAAAAATTGTCAATGCATTGAGAATGATAGCTCCAGAGCTTCCGTTCCCTATTCACTTTATCGAACTGGAAAAAGAAGAAGAAAGCTTTATGTTTAACGGACTGCATATCAATGCATTTCGCGTCAATCATAATATCACCTGTTATGGCTATAGCCTTGAGTTAGACAGGGCAGGAAAGTTTGATGTTGACCGTGCAAGAGAAGCAGAGATACCAATGGAGTTCTGGGGGAGGCTGCAAAAAGGTGAGACAATTGAATCAGAAGGGAAAATTTATTCCGCAGACATGGTTTTAGGACCACCAAGAAAAGGAATTAAAATATCATATTGTACGGATTCGAGACCGACAGATAGAATTATTAAAAATGCTGCAGAAGCTGACTTATTTATTTGTGAAGGGATGTATGCGGAGCCGGAAAAAGAAGCCAAGGCAAAAGAATACAAGCACATGACATTTTATGAAGCGGCAGCAATGGCTAAGGAAGCCAAAGTGAAGGAAATGTGGCTCACACATTATTCACCTTCCCTTGTGCGACCTCAGGATTATGAAAAAAAGGTCAGGGAGATATTTCCTGATACGATGATTGCAAAAGATAGGAGAACGACTACGTTATCATTTAATGAGTGAGAAGCTGGAATGGATTGTATTTTACTTTAGGAGAATGCGAAAGGGAGGGTGTTTATGAAAAAGAGAAGTGTAAAGGGATTTACCACTATCGTGCTGTTGGTTATGATTATAGGATTGGCATATTTTACTTATTTGAATAATACGGTGAATAATCGACAGGAAATCTCTGAAAGGACGGAAACGGAGAAACTTCTAAATTATGATTTTGAAAATGATTATCCCAAGACAGTAAGAGAAACAGTTAAATTGCATTGCAGATATTTAAAAAGTGCATATAATAATGCATTTACCGAAGAGGAGTTGTTTATTGTCAACCAAAATACAAGGCAGTTGTTTGATGAGGAACTGTTGCAGAATAATGCAGAAGATAAACAATTGCAGGGGTTAAAAGATGAAATACAGTTATATGATGATAGTAAACAGAAATTTGCCAGTTATTCTCTGGCTGAAGCGAGTCAGGTAAAATATAATACGGAAAATGGTAAAGAATATGCTAAAATAAAGGTTACGATAGGTATAAATACAGGTTCCGGTGTTTTATCAGAAGATGAAGAATATATTTTGCGGAAAGACAAGGATGGGAGATGGAAAATACTTGGCTGGCAGATTATGAACAAAAGTACAACAGAGAAAGAAGGAGATGCAGAGTAAATGGACAAGGACATCTATATATTGGCAATAGAGTCATCTTGTGATGAGACGGCTGCCGCAGTTATTAAAAATGGAAGACATGTCTGCTCGAATGTGATTTTTTCACAGATTGAATTACATAAATTATACGGAGGGGTAGTTCCGGAGATTGCATCAAGAAAGCATATTGAAAAGATAAATCAGGTGATTGAAGGGGCTTTAAGAGAGGCATCTATGAAGCTGGAACAAATGGATGCAGTCGCGGTCACATATGGTCCGGGGCTGGTTGGCGCACTTCTTGTTGGAGTTGCGGAGGCCAAAGCAATTGCTTATGCAGCAGGGAAGCCTTTAGTGGGAGTGCATCATATCGAAGGGCACATTGCAGCAAATTACATTGAAAATTTGGATTTGGAACCGCCGTTTATGTGTCTGGTTGTATCTGGCGGGCATACACATCTGGTCAAAGTGAAAGATTATGATAAATTTGAAATTGTTGGAAGAACCAGGGATGATGCCGCCGGTGAAGCTTTTGATAAAGTAGCACGTGCGATTGGATTAGGATACCCTGGGGGACCTAAAATTGACCGGCTCGCCAAAGAAGGAGATAAAGAGGCAATTGCATTTCCCAGAGCGAAAGTAGAGGATCATCCTTATGATTTCAGTTTTAGCGGCTTGAAATCTTCTGTCTTAAATTATCTCAATCAATGTGAGATGAAAGGGATTACAGTGAATCAGGCGGATGTGGCTGCTTCTTTTCAGTATGCAGTAATTGATGTCTTAACTACGCATACAATTCAGGCCACAAAAGCTATGGGAATGGATAAACTGGCTGTGGCTGGTGGGGTAGCATCGAATTCATCCTTACGGGAAAGTCTTGGTGCGGCTTGTGAAAAGGAAAGGATTCGTTTTTATCATCCGTCACCGGTATTTTGCACGGATAATGCAGCTATGATAGGAACAGCCGGCTATTATGCATATATAAATGGGGTACGGCATGGCTTAGACTTGAATGCAGTGCCGAATTTAAAGCTTGGGCAAAGATTATAAGAGGAAAATATATGAAACATATAACAGCAATTGTATTAGCGGCGGGAAAAGGCAGCCGCATGCATTCGGATGTACCGAAGCAGTTTTTGGATTTATGTGGGAAACCACTACTGTTTTATTCGTTAGAGGCTTTTGAACGGAGCCGGGTGGAAGACATTATACTGGTTACAGGTGAAAATGAAATAGAATATTGTAAAAAGGATATTATACAAAAGTATCATTTTCATAAAGTGAAAGCAGTAGTGCCGGGTGGTACAGAACGGTATTGGTCCGTAAAGAATGGTCTGCAGGCAGCAGGAGGGGCCGATTATGTGTTGATTCATGATGCAGCAAGGCCGTGTTTGACACAGAAAATAATTGAAGACTCTATTTTGACGGTTTTAGAAACGGCTGCATGTACGGTAGGAGTGCCAGTGAAGGATACCATTAAATTGGTTGATAATGATGGATTTGGGACAGAGACCTTACCTCGGAATTATTTGTGGCAAATACAAACACCTCAGAGTTTTTGTTATAAAGATATTGTAGAAGCTTATGAGATCATGGAACGGGTGCAGGATAAAGATATAACAGACGACACCATGATAATGGAACGTTATTTAAAAAAGAAAATAAAAGTGATTTTAGGGGATTATTACAATATTAAAATAACGACAAAGGAAGATTTATTAGTTGCCGAAAATTTTTTGAAAAAAATAAAAAAAGTTGTTGACATGAATGTTATATAGTGATAATATAGTCAATGTCGCTGACGGAAAGAAACAAGTCAGAAACACGGAGAGGTATCGAAGTGGTCATAACGAGGCGGTCTTGAAAACCGTTTGTCCGCAAGGGCACGTGGGTTCGAATCCCACCCTCTCCGCTGTTCTTAAATTTTATAATTAAGAATGCAATTAGCTTGCAGCTTGGAGAAGTACCCAAGCGGCTGAAGGGGCTCCCCTGGAAAGGGAGTAGGTCGTTAATAGCGGCGCGAGGGTTCAAATCCCTCCTTCTCCGTTGAGTATTCATGCAAGCAAAAGAACAATGAAAACTAAATGATGACAAAACAACAAGACAACCCTGAAAATTCAAAAAG
>CAJUBR010000051.1 GCA_910584695.1 uncultured Lachnospiraceae bacterium | reverse complement strand
TGGTTGTAAAGGATAATATCCGTAAGGCAATTAGTGAAATTAATCAAAAATACCAGACCACGGTTATTTTAACAACCCATGATATCGGAGATATTGAGGAACTTTGCAGCCGTATTATCATCATTGATGAAGGGAAGAAAATATATGACGGTTCATTAGCAGAGTTGAAGGATACCTATGGAACCAGAAGAAAAGTTTCCATGGAAATCAAACATGCCAGGAGGGTTAAAGAGCTTTATCTTTCACAAAAGCTTGGAGTATCGGAGGAAGAATGTGTTACGGAATATGATGCACAAAACAGTATGTTTTGTGTGACTTTTGATAAGCACAGTATACAAGTTCCACAGATACTTTCAGCAGTGATGGAGGTTACTGAGGTAAAGGATGTGCAGATTCAGGAAACAGAGTTGTCAGAGATTGTGAAGGAAATTTACAATCATGGTATTGTGGAGGGAGCATAATGGGCAAAAGTTTAAAAGTCTATCTGCCCTTTGCTTCGAATGAATTAAAACGGCAGATGGCATATAAGGGGGCATTTTACTTATTCATTTTGATTAGTTTATTTGGTTCCTTTATCAGTTATTATTTATGGATGGCTATTTACGGAAGTTCAAATCAGGCGGCACTTGGCGGACTCACACAAAATGAAATGGTAGTCTATGTTTTTATGGTATATGTTACGTCTTCTGTTGTTACGATTTCTATTTCAGACTGGGTCAGTGATGATGTGGTAAAAGGTACGGTTGCGATGAATCTGATTAAGCCGATTGATTATCGGATGAGTTTAATTTCCAGAGCATCCGGTAATATGATATACCGTTTTCTGGTTCCATCTGTTTTTATCTGGATTGGTGTGGAGATATATAAAATAAAGGTATTAGGGCTGCCAGCAGTGACGGTTAGGGCTATATTTTTATATTTGCTGAGTTGTATCATGAGTTTTCTGATTTATGTATTATTTGATTTTTGTTTTGGCATGGTGGCATTTTTTACAACCTATATTTTTGGAATGTTAATGGCAAAGGAGGCATTACTGGGATTTTTGACAGGGCAATTGATTCCGATTAGTTTCTTTCCGGCGGTATTACAGAAAGTATTTGATTATCTGCCATTTTCTTCCATGGTTTATACACCTGTCATGATTTATCTTGGAAAATATACCGGTGATACGCTTTGGTTTATGCTGTTGCGTCAGGCAGTATGGGTTGTTATTCTTTATGTGATGGGAAGTATAATTTGGAAGAAAGTTACAAAGCGGTTAGTTGTATTAGGAGGTTAAGGATGAATACATTGAAACGTTATCTACGGCTTTACCGGGTATTGGTGATACAGTTTTTAAAAACGATAATGCAGTCTAAGATAGATTTTTTGATGGGGCTGTTTGGTTTTTTCTTTACACAGATTATGGGAATTGCTTTTTTGTATCTGGTATTTCAGCAGATTCCGTCTTTACAGGGTTGGACTTTTGATCAGTTGATTTTTATTTACGGATTTGCACAGATTCCAAGGGGAATCGATCATCTTTTTACGGATAATATTTGGATGATAGCGTGGAGATTAGTGATGAGTGGGGATTTTGATCGTTATATGCTGCGGCCAATGAATCTTTTTTTTCAGGTAATTTCAGAAAAACTTCAGCCGGATGCGTTGGGCGAATTGTTGGTGGGGGTGATTCTTGTAATACGTTCACTGACAAAAGGCATTTTGATCACAGATGGAGTACATATTGTATTGTTTTTTGTATCAATTCTAGCAGGTGCTTTTATCTATACGTCCATTAAGCTCTTCTTTGCTTCCTTTGCATTTTGGGTAAAAATCAGTGGACCTTTTTTGCAGATGGCATATGAAATGGCAGATTTTGCTAAATATCCAACTGAAATTTATGCGAAGGGAATCCGTTTTCTGATTACATGGGTGATTCCGTTTGCATTTGTTGCATATCTGCCGGCAAGTTTTTTCTTAAAAAGCGGAACTTCTGCCGGTATTATAGGAATTGAGTGTGGGATTGCAGTTGTTTTTATGTGTATTGCATACGCATTATTTAATCGGGGAACGCATGTATATGAGAGTGCAGGAAATTAGTGTCTTTAAGCAAACAATCCCGCCGCTATGCGGCGGGGATTATTATTTTTCCGGTATATTGTTAAATTCTTCCTCGTCCAATAGTTCTTCAAATTTATCTTCTGCTGCCTCCCATTCTGCCTCGGATTCAATATTGGAAAGTTCAGCATTTTCTCCGTCTGATTGATAGCGGTAAAGAAAATATTCTCCATCTTCGTATCCATCAATTGCTGTCTGGGGCATGAGTGCTGCATAAAACTGTCCGTTAACTGGGAAAATGGCAAGAATATCACATTCTACTTCTGTATTATTATCTAAAAGAAGAGAAATTGTGTCCTCCGTAAATACAGTTTCTTTTTGAATCTTCATAATAAGTATCCTCCGTTTATGAATTTATTTTTAGAAGTTCGGTAAATTCGTCTTCTGAAATAGCACGGCTAAATAAGTATCCCTGTAATATATCACACATCTGTAGCTGTAAAACCCGCAACTGTTCAATGGTTTCTACTCCTTCAGCAATTACTGTAATGCCCAGCTGATGTGCCAGAGTGATAATGGTTCCTGCAATATATTTGTCATTTTCATTTTCGCAGATACCAGCAATAAAGGATTTGTCAATCTTTAATGTATTAATTGGTATTTTGGTTAAGTAGCTGAAAGAAGAATAGCCGGTACCAAAATCATCTAAGGCAATTTGAATATCCAGTTCTTTCATACGATTTATTAAAGCCAGGTTATGCTCAAAGTTTTTCATCAATACACTTTCTGTAAGTTCTATTTCAAGATATTTTAATGGCATAGATGTTTTTTCAGGAAGGGATTCGATGGCTTTGATTAAACGGTCTCCCCGAAGCTGTGCCGTGGAAACATTAACTGAGATTCTAAGAGGTTTAAATCCGGCATCGATTAAGCGTTGATTAAAGTTGCAGGCTTCTAATAAAGCCCATTCTCCCAATTCATCAATTAAGCCACATTCTTCTGCTACCGGAATAAATTCATCTGGAGATACAAAGCCTACGATCGGCGAGTTTAAACGCATAAGTGCTTCACACCCGATCACTTCTCCGGTTGTAATATCAGCCTGTGGCTGGTAAAGAAGATAAACATCTTTATTTTGGATTGCATTTCTTAAAATATCAATTAATTCATTTTTCCGGTTTACCTCATCTTCCATAGTAGAACTAAAGAAGGTATAGCTGTCTTTTCCTGAAAGTTTAGAGGTATACATTGCAAGGTCTGCATTTTTCATTAATTCGCCTAAAGAAAGTCCATTCTGCGGAAAGAGAGCAACTCCGGCACTTAGAGAAATATGCACTGTTTCGTCTTCTAAAAGAAATGGATGCGAGGCAATAGAAACCAATTTAAGTAAAAATGCTTCAAGATCTTCGATGGAAGGTATTTGATTTCTAAGAATTACAAATTCATCCCCGCCGTTTCTGGCGAGAATATCGTCATCATTTATTAGATCAGAAAGCTGTTTGGCAATGGCCTGTAATAAAAGGTCACCATAATCATGTCCCAGTGTATCGTTAATGCTTTTAAATCCGTCTAAATCAATGAAAATAATGGCATGCTTTTTATTGACTCCATGCTTGTCAGAAAGAATGGTATTGGCGAATTTAAAGAATGCCATACGATTATATAAACCGGTTAGTGCATCTGTATAAGCAAGTTTTTCAATGTGCTGATAGTTATTTTGAAGTTCCATCTGCTTTGCTTCGAGTTCCTTACGGGTTTGGGAAATTTCATTGTAGTTGGCGGAAATAATAGCCATCATATGGTTAAAATGAGTGGATAATGTACCAAACTCATCATTGCTTTCTATCTGGCAGTGAACGTTTAATTGTCCATTTGCTGCATTTTGCATTTTTTCGCTTAATTCAAACAGCGGTTGTGTATATTGTGCAGCAAGATTTTTACTGACCCGGATTGCCAAAATCACTACGATAAAAAGCAGTATAAGAAAAATGGCAGGTAAGGTGGCAGCAATATAGGTATAATTAGAAGCGTCCTGTTTTACAGTATAAATCCAGTTATATTCCGGTATAACAGCATAACCGTATGCATATTTGCTGCTGTTTGAAAATACATCATTTGTATTTGCAGATTCGGTATGATTTAAGGATTTTATTTCTTTTAGCAGGTCTGCGGCATAATTCAAAAAGAGTTTATCCTCATCAGCGGAAATTTTATGACCGAAAATGCAGTTCCCGTTGTTGTCGATAATAAAGCTGTCTTTTGTATCAGATAAAAATGCATCAAAGTATTGGATGGAAAGATTGGAGCGGATTAATCCAATAACCTTATCTTTTACGATGACAGGTGAAATAATATCAATTGTATTATCCGTAAAATAGGAATTTGGAATAGCAATAGCAGAGTGATAGGAATGAACGGGTTCCGACATAACTTCAGCCCAGTCTGACTCGGGAGTATCCTGTGAGGCAGCAATGAAATAGCCATCTGCATTATAGATATAATAATGGACACGGTTATCTGTATAATTGGAAATCTGTGTCAGATATTCCTTTACTTCCACATAACAATTTGAAGAGGTATTGACCAGACCATCTGTGGAATCTGTATTTTCCAGAAGTAATTTTTGAATTTCATTGTTTTCCGATAACGCTTTGCCCTCACTGAATTGTGACTGTAATTGTGAGGAAAAACCACGGCTATAATCGTTTGCAATATTCTTTATATGCTCTTTATTAATATCTGTATATTCTAAAGTTGCTGCAATATAAGCTAAAATTGCCATTAAAATTACAGGAATAACAGAAGTCAGCAGAATGGAGCTTTGTAGTGATTTTTTGATTGACATATTGTGAAAATCCTTTCTGATTAGTATGATGCAGCATGTACCGTATATAGTATAATATTCAAACAATCAACATCTTAATATTCATTGTACTAGCGACAGATACATGGAAATGTCTCCAATATTGATATTTTCCATTATATATAATGGGGAAGGAATATTCAATGAATAATAGGTAATTTTTATAAAAACATATAAATATTGTGAAAATAATTGATTTTTATTGGTAAAGTATGTTATGATATAAGAGCTTTATGGCAAAGAGAAATGATTCCACGCACACCGTAGAACGGATTGTGTAATATTGAGATACATAAGGGGGTTAATATGTTTGGTGTATATTTTGGCAAATACTTAGAAGGCAAAGGAATTTTAACGAATGAACAGTATAATACCATTTTAGCAGAGAATAAGAACAAAAGAGTTAAGATGGGTCTGCTGGCAGTAGAAGCCGGGCTGATGACAACAGAGCAGGCAGATGAGGTCAATATGACACAACAGATGCAGGATAGACGGTTCGGTGATATAGCAGTAGAAAAGGGATATCTGACAGATGAACAGGTCGGCACTTTATTAAAGAAACAGGGTGATGAGTATCTGTTATTTGTTCAGGCTTTAGTAGAAAATGATATTTTATCATTAGAAGAGATTCAGAAAGAAATTAATGCATATAAGAAATCAGAACGGTTTACTGCATTGGATATTGAGGCTATTAAAAGTAGTGATATTGATAAAATAGTACCGGTCTTTACAAAGGAGAACACAATTCTACCGGTTGTAAAAGATTATATTGCATTAACGGCACGTAATTTTGTGCGTTTTATTGATACCCAGTTCCGGATGGAGAAGGTTGAGACGATTAACGAATATGCATCTGCGTTTATGGCAGCACAGGAGCTGGATGGTGATTATAAAATCTTTACCGGACTAGGTGGAGAAGGAGAAGGAATTAAGATTATTGCAGAAGCTTATGCAAAGGAAGAATTTGAACAGATTGATTTAGATGCGATAGATTCTGCCTGTGAATTTCTGAATTGTAATAACGGTCTTTATGCAACAAAGCTTAGTTATGAAGATGTCAATTTAGATATGCTTCCACCTATTATGAAGGATTCGGCAACCACAATCCGTTCAGAGGGAAATATGTTTAAAATGCCGTTTTATATTAAGGATAAGAAGGTTGATTTGATTATATGTGTTGAATCAAAGTGGAAACTGGATTAAAAAATGAAAAATAAGAGGTAGATGGATATGGCGAAGATTTTAATTGTAGATGATTCAAGAACATCGAGAAAGATTTTAAAGGGGATATTGGAAAATGCGGGTTATGAAGTAGTCGGAGAGGCAACAAACGGATTAGAGGGCTACGATAAATATGTAGAGTTAAAGCCAGATATCGTTACGATGGACATCACGATGCCTGTTTTAGATGGTATTGAGGCATTAAAGAAGATTAAAGGTGATTATCCGGATGCAAAGGTTGTTATGGTTACAGCTGCCGGACAGAAGACAAAGATGGTAGAAGCTGTACAAAACGGGGCAAATGAGTTTGTTTCCAAACCGTTTGATCCGGAACAGCTCAAGAAAATTATTGACAAGGTGCTACAGTAAGAAGAATAAAAGAAGGTTTTCCATATCGGATTTCTCTATGGCTTAGATAATAGTGGATGAGATGGAATAGGGAAACCTTCTTTTTTACTGTCTGAAGGGTTATTTCCTATAGAAAGAGAAGAATATTTGACTTCACTATCAAGTTATTATATAGTAGTATCTGTGATAATATCTTAATATGATAAAAAATAATTTTATGCGACAGACACGCAGGAGGATGTTATGAGTAAGGTAAAGAGAGTATATGTTGAAAAGAAGCCTGAATATGCAGTAAAAGCAAAAGAGTTATTTGATGAAATGAAAGAATATTTAGATTTGGATATAGAGAAAGTCAGGGTGCTGATTCGATATGACATTGAGAATATATCAGATGCAGTCTATGAAAAAGCATTGAAAACTGTATTTTCTGAGCCGCCAGTAGATTATGTCTATGAGACAACATTTCCTGTCGAAGCAAATGATAAGGTGTTTTCAGTAGAAGCATTACCGGGACAGTTTGATCAGAGAGCAGATTCCGCAGTTCAATGTATAAAGCTTTTAAATGAAAAAGAGGATGCAGTAATCCGCTGTGCATTGACCTATGTAATCAGTGGCAAGCTTGATGATAAAGAGCTTGAAAAGATTAAATCGTACTGTATTAATCCGGTGGACTCCCGTGAAACAGAGGATAAAATCATACCCGAAACTTTAATCCAGCAGTTTGAAGAACCGGCAGATGTAGAGATATTTGATGGATTTAAAGATATGCCGGAGGCACAGTTAAAAGAATTATATGATTCATTAGGACTTGCAATGACATTTAAGGATTTTGCACATATTCAGAATTACTTTAAGCAGGATGAAAGCAGAGATCCTTCTATGACGGAAATTCGTGTATTAGATACCTATTGGTCGGATCATTGCCGCCATACAACATTTGCAACGGAGCTTACAAATGTTACATTTGAAGACGGATATTATAAAAAACCAATTGAGGAGAGCTATCATCGGTATTTAGAGGACAGAGAAGAGTTATATAAGGACAGGAATGATAAGTTTGTCTGTCTGATGGATATTGCATTAATGGCAATGAAAAAGCTCCGGGCAGAAGGAAAGCTTCAGGAAATGGAAGTATCGGATGAAATTAATGCCTGCTCGATTGAAGTGCCCGTTGTCATTGACGGTGAGGAGGTTATGTATTTAATTCAGTTTAAGAATGAGACACATAATCATCCGACGGAGATTGAACCGTTTGGTGGTGCCGCGACCTGTCTTGGAGGATGTATCAGAGATCCGTTATCAGGACGCTCCTATGTATATCAGGCAATGCGTGTAACCGGAGCGGCTGATCCTACAAAGGCACTTTCAGAGACCTTGGAAGGAAAGCTTCCGCAAAGAAAATTGGTGACGACGGCTGCACAGGGATACAGTTCATATGGTAACCAGATTGGTCTTGCTACGGGTCTTGTAAATGAGGTATACCATCCAAATTATGTGGCAAAGCGAATGGAAATCGGTGCTGTCGTAGCTGCTGCTCCTAAGAAAAATGTTAAACGTTTAACCTCTGAACCGGGGAATGTCATTATCCTGATTGGTGGAAGAACCGGACGCGATGGAATTGGCGGTGCAACCGGAAGTTCCAAGAAGCACACAACAAAATCAATTGATACCTGCGGCTCCGAGGTACAAAAAGGGAATCCCCCTACGGAAAGAAAGATTCAAAGGTTATTTAGAAGGGAGGAGGCAGCGGGCATTATCCGCAAATGTAATGACTTTGGTGCAGGTGGAGTCAGTGTGGCAATTGGTGAATTAGCGGATGGTCTTAAGATTGATCTTGACAAGGTTCCTAAAAAATATGCAGGTCTTAACGGAACGGAAATTGCGATTTCCGAATCACAGGAGAGGATGGCAGTCGTAGTAGATAAAGAAGATGTGGATAAGATGCTGGGCTATTGTGAGGAAGAGAATCTGGAAGCCATTGTAGTGGCGGAGGTGACGGAAACTCCAAGACTTGTTATGTCATGGAGGGGAAAAGAGATTGTAAACCTTTCCAGAAAATTTATTGATACGAATGGAGCACATCAGGAAAGTGATGTTACGGTAACCATGCCGGAGAAGGAGAAAGACTATTTCAACCGGAAGGTGGATTTTTCAAATATAAAGGATACATGGCTTAATACACTGAGTGATTTAAATGTCTGCTCGCAAAAGGGTCTTGTGGAGATGTTTGACAGCTCCATCGGAGCAGGAACTGTTGTCATGCCGTATGGAGGGAAATACCAACTGACCCCGGTTCAGACAATGATTGCAAAACTGCCTCTTTCAGAAGGAAAATGTGATACGGTAACAATGATGTCTTATGGCATGGATCCATATATGCTGAGCTGGTCCCCATATCATGGTGCTGTTTATTCTGTTGTTCATTCGGTAGCCAAAATCGCAGCTTCCGGTGGAGACTGGAGAAAGATTTATTTTACATTTCAGGAATATTTCAAGCGTTTAGGGAATGATTCAAAACGCTGGGGTGAGCCGATGGCGGCTTTACTTGGTGCATATTCTGCACAGATGGGATTTGGTCTTGCATCAATAGGAGGTAAGGATTCCATGTCAGGTTCTTTTAATGACATTGATGTTCCTCCGACACTTTGTTCTTTTGCAATTGATGTTGCCGAAACAAAAGATGTGATTACTCCTGAATTTAAGGGTGCAGGTCATATAATTATCAAAGTTAACATAAAAAGAGATGAATATGGACTTCCTGATTACGAGGATATGAAGGCAGTATATACGGCACTTTATGAGGATATACAGGCAGGAAGGGTTTTATCTGCCTATGCAGTAGGATTTGGAGGTATTGTGGAGGCTGTATCCAAAATGGGATTTGGTAATGGCATTGGTGCAGTTATTGATTCATCTGTTTCGGCAGATAAAATGTTAGAAAGGGATTACGGTGCAATTATTTGCGAAATTCCGTCGGAAAAGGCAGGCCAGCTCCGTGTAAATTCCGTATGCATCGGACGTACAACAGATGACGGGAAATTCAATTATGAAGATGTGGATATTACAATAGATGAGGCATTAAATGCATGGACCGGTAAGCTTGAAAAGGTATTTCCGACTGCTTCAGGCATAAAGCAGGAAGAGGTTCGAAATGATATATTTGAAACCTCTGATTTATATGTATGTAAGCATAAGACGGCTAAGCCAAAGGTATTTATTCCTGTATTTCCAGGAACTAATTGTGAATATGATTCAGCAAGAGCTTTCGAACGTGCCGGTGCCCAGGTGGAAACCGTTGTATTTCGGAATATGACAGAACAAAATATTCTGGATTCTGTCGATGTATTTGCAAAAGAGATATCACAGTCACAGATTATAATGTTTCCGGGTGGTTTTTCCGCCGGTGATGAACCGGAAGGATCTGCAAAATTCTTTGCAACAGCATTTCGGAATGCAAAGCTGAAAGAAGAGATCATGAAGCTCTTAGAGGAAAGGGATGGATTGGTATTAGGTATCTGTAACGGATTTCAGGCTCTGATCAAGCTTGGTCTTGTACCATACGGGAAGATTACTTCCCAAAAGGAGGATTCACCGACACTTACGATGAACAGCATCGGACGTCACCAGTCCAAAATGGTATATACAAAGATTGTCAGCAATAAGAGCCCTTGGCTTAGAAATGCTGTTTTAGGCGGAGTTTATACCGTACCGATTTCCCATGGTGAGGGACGTTTTGTAGCCGATAAGGAATGGATTGATCAATTATTTGCAAACGGACAGGTTGCAACACAATATGTTGATATTGCCGGGAACCCGACCATGAATGAAGATTACAATGTAAATGGTTCCTATGCTGCGATTGAGGGGATTACCAGCCCGGATGGACGTATTTTGGGCAAGATGGCACATTCAGAGCGAAGGGATGATTCCGTTGCTGTGAATATATATGGGGATCAGAATCAGTTAATTTTTGAATCAGGTGTGGAATATTTCAAATAGATATAATGGATTTCCATAGTAGAGGAGAGGGATATGCAATATATTGTTACAAAAAAAGAAATGCAGGCGATTGATCAGGATACGGTCAACCGGATTGGGATACCGGCAACGGTATTAATGGAGCGTGCCGCTTTATTGCTGGCAGAACAGATTATTCGTTTGAATGCGGCAAATGGGAGGATTTTAATTGTAGTTGAAGGTGGAAATAACGGTGGAGACGGACTGGCAGCTGCCCGCATTTTACTGGAAAGCGGATATCAGGTAGATATTACTTATATTGGGGGGATTGCAAGTGCATCAGAGCAGTTTCAATTACAGAGAAATATATTGAAACAGATGGGAATCAAGCTGTATAAAACAATTCCGAATAAAGATTATAGTATCGTTGTTGATGGTATTTTCGGGGTAGGATTATCGAGAGAGATTGATGGTGTTCAGAAAAAAATAATAGAAAATCTGAATCATTTAAAAGCCATAAAAATTGCAATCGATATTCCTTCCGGAATTGATGCAACCACAGGAGTCATTCTTGGGGTTGCTTTCCGGGCTGATTACACCGTTACCTTTGGTCTTAAAAAACTTGGTATGTTTTTTTCTGACGGAATTGATTATTGCGGAAAAGTAATCTGTAGGAATATTGGTTTTCCGGAGGTTTCTATCAGACAGGTGAAACCACAGATTTATGCTTATGACCCGTCGGATATGGATAAGCTGCCGGTACGTTGTGATAATTCGAACAAGGGGACATACGGAAAGGTTGCAGTAATTGCCGGCAGCAAGAATATGTCCGGTGCAGCATTTTTATGTGGAAAGGCGGCATATTCTACTGGTGCAGGTCTTGTGAAGATTTATACTCATGAGAGCAATCGGATGATTTTACAGTCACAACTTCCTGAGGCTGTCCTAATGACCTATGTAGAATATGAAGGAGCACTTTCCTGTATTGAGGATGCAATGAAATGGGCTACTGTAATTGTGGTGGGACCGGGACTTGGTGTAGATACGACATCGGAGCGTATGTTATATGAACTGTTGATGAATGCAGAGGTTCCGTTGGTGGTAGATGCGGATGCCTTAAATATATTATCAGAGAATATAGAATTATTGGAGATGACCTCTGCTTCCGTTATCATGACCCCTCATATGAAAGAAATGAGTCGTCTGATTGAGAAGGAAGTTCCTGAAATTATGGAAAAACGCTTTTCCATTGCCCGGCAGTTTGCAAAAAAAATGGGAGTTACGCTGGTTTTAAAGGATGCAAAGTCAATTGTTACAAATGGTGGTGAACAGACTTATATGAACTTATGCGGCAATAACGGAATGTCAACCGGTGGTTCCGGTGATGTGCTTTCGGGTATTATTGCCGGTATGCTTGCAGGAGGATTACCCCTTGCGGAAGCAGCGAAAATGGGAACTTATGTACATTGCCAGGCAGGAGACCGGGCTGCTGAAAGAAAGGGAAAATATGCAATGCTGGCATCAGATATTATTTCCAGTATCGGAGAGGTTATGAAGGGATAACGGAAAAAGATGGAGCAGTATAATATATAAGTGCAAGATAAGACGGGAGCAGAAAAATGAACAACAGGTACTATCGTATAGAAGCGGATATTGATTTAAGTGCGATACGTAAAAATATCATGACAATGAAGCGGTGTATTCCGGATGGGAAAAAAATATTAGCTGTGATTAAGGCAAATGCCTATGGTCATGGTGCGGTTGAGGTTGCGTATGCCGTAGATGATCTGACGGATTATTATGGTGTAGCCTGCATTGATGAAGGGATTGAATTGAGAAATGCAGGCATTGGCAAACCGGTTCTGATATTAGGCGAAACGGATGAAAGCCTGTTTGAGGAGATTGTAAAGTATGATCTTACCCAGACAATCTTTACTTTTGCACAGGCAGAGGCACTTTCTGCTGCTGCCCGGCAGACCGGAAAGCAGGGGAAGCTCCATATTAAGATTGATACCGGTATGAACCGGATTGGTTTTGTCTGCAAAAAGGAAAGCATTCCTGACATTGTAAAGATTTCAAAACTGCCAAATCTGAATGTCGAAGGCATTTTTACACATTATTATAAGGCAGATGAAAAGAATAAATCAGTGGCACATAGACAGCTTGAAGATTTTAAAAGAATGATAAAATGGCTGGAAGAAGCAGGTGTTACATTTGATATCCGGCATATTTCCAATAGTGCCGGAATTATGGAGATGCCAAATGATACCTATGATATGGTGCGTGCCGGTATTGCTGTTTATGGTCTTTACCCTTCTGAAGAGATGAATAAAGAAACATGTATTTTATATCCGGCAATGCAATTAAAAAGTCATGTGACTTATCTTAAGACGGTAAAAGCAGGGAAAACCATCGGATATGGCGGAACTTATACGTTGACGGAGGATAAAAAGATTGCTACGGTAGGAGTGGGATATGCGGATGGCTATCCGAGAGCGTTATCCAATCAGGGGCGGATGCTGGTGCATGGACAGTATGCACCGATTGTTGGAAGAGTCTGTATGGATCAGACCATGATTGATGTAAGCAGCATACCCGGTGTGAAGGAGGGGGATGAGGTGATACTTGTTGGGAAGCAGGGAGACAACAGACTTTCAGTAGAAGAACTTGCGGGAATGTCAGCGAGTTTTAATTATGAGTTTGTGTGTGATGTAAACCGGCGTGTTCCACGGGTATTTTATCAGGAAGGAAAGGTATCTTGTGTAAAAAATTATCTTTTGGACAACGGAACAAACTGAATAGACGTTGAATACAATGGTAATACTTAGAATACCTGATAAAAAGAGTCTGGCAAATGACAGACCGGGTACATTACATAAAATATGTACGTTTTGCAAATCAGGAATTTGTATATGGAGAGTGAGACCATTGATCGTGACCAGAGGTGATATTTATTATGCAGATTTACGCCCGGTAGTGGGCTCAGAACAGGGGGGAGTCAGACCGGTACTGATTATACAAAATGAGGCAGGAAACCGTCATAGTTCCACCGTAATTTGTGCAGCCATTACCAGCAGGCAGAATAAGGCAAAAATTCCGACACATGTAGAACTGGCAGCAAGTAACTGTGATATAGCAAAGGATTCTGTTATTTTGTTGGAACAGGTACGTACAATTGACAAACAGAGATTAAGGGAAAAGGTATGTCATTTGGATGATCACATTATGGGAAATGTGAACAGGGCATTAAAAATCAGTTTGTCCTTGTAACAGTCAGACAAAATTTGTAAAAGAATCGTGAATTTTATTGACCAATCAGAAAAATAATGATATATTTCATTATCAGTAACGTATGTATAGTTTAGGATAAAAGAAAAGAGGGAATAAAGTAAATGGCAATTAGCGGGCCCGGTAGCTTTAAATCATTTTTTAATAAGAAAAACAATGAAGATGCAACGGATGCAGTAGAGGAAGAGATACTTTCCATTATTGAGGAGGGACATGAACAGGGAATGATTATGCCCGATGAGGCAGAACTTATTTCCAATGTATTTGAATTTGGAGATAAAGAAGCAAAGGATGTAATGAGTCCCAGACAGAAGATTGTAGGGATTGAAGCGGATACCAGTATAGATGAAGCGTTAGATATTATGTTGGAAAACAGTTTTTCCAGATATCCGATTTATGAAGAAGATGTGGATAATATTGTAGCAATTTTACATATAAAAGAGGCGGTGAAGGCATATCTTACCGATGAAAAGCAGAGTGTCAGAAATGTAGGAAGTGAACCATATTATATTCATCCAACCCGGAAAATCAGTAAACTTTTTAATGAAATGCGGGCAAATAAAGCTCATATGGCAATTGTGGTAGACGAATATGGGCAGACAGAGGGAATTGTCGCTATGGAAGATTTGCTGGAGGTAATTGTTGGGGATATACTGGATGAACATGATGAAGAAGAAGTGGACATAATGAAGCTTGCAGTAGGGGACGGTTATATTGTAAAGGGAAGTACCGATTTAGAAGAGTTAGAGGATTTGTTTGATATTACTTTCCCGGATGAGGATATTGATACCGTAAATGGGTTTATACTATATGAATTAGGGCGGCTTCCGGCGGAAAATGAAAAGATAGATATTTTGTATCAGGGATTTTCTTTTGAAGCAATTGAACGGGACGACAAAATGGTAAAAAAAGTCCGGATTCGTAAGACAGAGCATGCGAAAGAAGAAAAGGAATAGGCAGAGTTTACTTTGCAAAGACTGGTTTATCATTCAGGCAGAAATATAAAGCCTGATTGATAAATCAGTTTTTTATGCTTTTAATAAAATATAGTATTGACAAAATTGTATTAATGTATTATTGTATTAATTGCATAGGACAATAAAAGGAGGAAGGCTATGGATTGGGAGTTAAAATCGGACCGTCCAATTTATACACAATTACTGGAGGAATTAAAAAGAAGAATTGTTTCCGGATATTACCGGCCGGGAGAGAAGCTGCTACCCGTAAGAGAATTGGCACAGGAGGCAAAGGTGAATCCAAATACCATGCAGAAGGCATTGTCTGAATTGGAACGGCAGGGTTTGGTATTTGCGGTTCGTACCACAGGAAGATATATAACAGAGGATGCAACGTTAATTGAAGATACCAAAACGGGATTTGCGGCTTTTCATGTTAAGACATATTATAATGAAATGAAGGCATTAGGATATCAAAGGGAAGAAATGGTACAATTCATTTCTGATTATAAGGAGGAAGGAAGATGAGTTTAGTTGAATGTAAGGCTCTTACAAAACGTTATAGTAAAGTGTTGGCACTCAATCAGGTGAATTTGAATCTGGAGCCGGGAAAAATTATTGGTCTTCTTGGACCAAACGGAAGTGGGAAGACGACATTGATTAAAATCTGTGCCGGACTGCTGGCACCAACAGCCGGGTCTGTAACCATTAAAGGGATGCCAATTGGTCCGGGAACAAAAGCTGTTACAGCGTATCTGCCGGAACGTACTTACCTTAGCAAATGGACAAAGGTAAAAAATATTCTTGATTTTTTTGAAGAAATGTATGACAACTTTCAAAAGGACATTGCTTACAAAATGTTAGCTGATCTGGGGATAGATCCGGAGGATAAATTAAAAACAATGTCGAAGGGTACAAAAGAAAAGGTACAGCTTATATTAGTTATGAGCCGGAAGGCGGATTTATATCTTTTGGATGAGCCGATGGGTGGTGTTGATCCTGCAGCAAGAGATTATATTTTGAATACGATTATCACAAGTTACAATCCGGAAGGAAGTATTTTAATCTCTACTCATTTAATTTCTGATGTGGAAAACATATTGGATGATGTTATTATGATTAGACAGGGGAATATTGTATGTCATGATTCGGTTGATAATATCCGTATGAACTATGACAAATCATTAGATCAGGTGTTCAGGGAGGTGTTTAGATGTTAGGTAAGTTGATAAAGGATGAGTTAAAATCATATGGTTTTTCTTGTGGAATTATTTTTCTTACAGGAACGGTTTTTACGATTTTTATGAAGATTCTCTGTATGCTTCCGTATCGGGGAGATGCAAAAGAGGTGATTCAGATTCTGGTATCATATGGCTGGTATTTTATTATTATGATGATGAGTGTTGCCGTACATGTTTTGGTCATTATACGGTTTTACAGTACTATGGTGGGAGACCGGGGCTATTTGACCTGGACACTTCCGGCGGCATCTTCCATACATTTATGGGCCAAATTAATCGGGGGAATGCTATGGAGACTTTTGACTGTTATTGTGACAGTTGTATTATTTGTAATTTATTGTTTTGGCAGTTACTGGGCATTTATCGATGAAATCACAGCGGATGTAACATTCAGCGAGATTATGTCTGAACTGACGGGTCTTTTTCAACCGGAATTCCTGATTCCAATATTGCTTATGCTGATTGCTTCTATTGTATGGACTGCATTTGCCCAATTGTTGATTTATATGTGTATTGCAGTGGGACAGTTGTTTGGAAAATGGAGAATTCTGGCATCGATTGGCTGTTATTTTGTAATCATGATAGCAATGCAGATTCTTAGTGTAATGGGAATGGTAATGCTTTCCATTGGTACTGTATTCAATAATATGGATATTAATATAAATATTGATGATATATGGGGAGTTTCCGGAGTGATAGCAGTGGTATTACTGCTTGGCGTGGGAGTGAATGCGGCTTTATTTGCCGTTACGAATCATATTTTTAAAAATCATTTAAATCTTGAATAGCTGTTAATTCCCTGTTTTTACTTTACATTTAAGTCCACAGCACCTATAATAATGAATGGTGTGCTGTGGGCTTTTTTTGAGGAGTCTGATATAAGTGATGAGATAGTGGATGATTTGAAAACGAACGCAGTAGGGATGAAAAAATGTAAAATAAATTAAGTCATGGAAATGAGGAATATTAAAGTGAAAAACACAGTAGAGATCAGATGGCATGGCAGAGGCGGGCAGGGTGCCAAAACAGCGGCATTAATGCTTGCAGATGCAGCATTTATGACAGGAAAGCATGTACAGGGATTTCCGGAATATGGTCCGGAGCGAATGGGAGCACCGATTACGGCATATAACCGCATCAGTGACGATCCAATCCGTGTTCATTCCAATATTTACGATCCGGATTATGTAGCTGTAGTGGATGAAACACTGTTAGAAAGCGTAGATGTAACAAAAGGATTAAATGCAGAAGGTGCAGTTGTAGTTAACACAACCAAAAGTGCAGAGGAGATTAAACCATTTCTAAAGGATTATACCGGCAGAGTATATACGATTGATGCCAGAAGGATATCCGAGGCGGCACTGGGAAAATATTTTCCTAATTCTCCTATGCTTGCAGCGATAGTAGCAATCAGCGGTGTCATGAGTAAAGAGGACTTTTTCCGGGAGATGGAAGCATCCTACAGACATAAATTTACAAAGAAACCGGAAGTGGTGGAAGGAAACCTGAAGGCATTACATATGGCATATGAGGAGGTAAAGTAGATGGCAGCGACGGATATTACAAAGATTACGGAAAAAAGCGGCTGGCAGGATATTACAGAGGGAAATCAGATTTATGCTGCCGGAACTTCCAGATTATTTCATACAGGAGAATGGAGAACCCAGACACCTGTTTTTCATAGTGAAAAATGCAAACAGTGTCTGTTGTGTGTACCGGTCTGTCCCGACAGCTCCATTCCAGTCTGCGATAGCAAGAGAGAAGATTTTGACTATGACCATTGTAAGGGATGCGGTATTTGTGCAAAGGTGTGTCCGTTTGATGCAATTTCTATGAAAGAGGGTCAGTAATGACAGAATAAGGTCAATAAAGGAGGAACATAAAAGATGGCAATTCGAGAGCGTTTATCAGGAAATGAAGCCATTTCCTATGCGATAAAGCAGGTAAATCCGGATGTGATGCCTGCATTTCCAATTACTCCGTCCACCGAGATTCCGCAGTATGTGGCAAACTATATTGCCAACGGTGAGATGGATACAGATTTTATTCCGGTAGAGAGTGAGCACAGTTCCATGAGTGCGACAATCGGTGCATCCGCAGCGGGAGCAAGAGCACTGACTGCCACATCTTCCTGTGGACTTGCACTGATGTGGGAGGAGCTCTATGTTGCGGCATCGAACCGTCTGCCGCTGGCACTTTGTCTGGTGAACAGGGCATTATCCGGTCCCATCAATATTAACTGTGACCATTCGGATTCTATGGGGGCAAGGGATACCGGATTTATTCAGATTTATGCGGAAAATAATCAGGAGGTATATGATAACTTTATTCAGGCATACCGCATTTCCGAGCATAAGGATGTAAGGCTTCCGATTATGATCTGCCAGGATGGATTTATCACCAGCCATGCTGTAGAAAATATTGAGTTATTAGAAGATGATAAGGTAAAAAATTTTGTCGGAGAATATGAGCCGGAAAATTATCTGTTAAATGCCAGCCAGCCCATGTCTTTAGGACCATATGCAGTTTCCAATTACTATATGGAAACAAAGATGGCACAAAATACGGCAATGCAGAATGCGAAGCAGGTTATTTTAGAGGTTGGGAAGGAATTTGGGGAAATATCAGGAAGAAGTTACGGCTTTTTTGAAGAATACCGTCTTGACGATGCGGATTATGCATTGATTATAATTGGCTCGGCGGCAGGAACGACAAAGGATGCCGTGGATGTATTAAGGGAACAGGGAATCAAAGCCGGTCTGTTGAAATTAAGGGTATTCCGTCCGTTTCCCGACGAAGAAATTGCAGCCGCCCTTAAAAACTGTAAGACAGTTGCTATTCTGGATAGAAGCGAGGGCTTCCGGGGCAAAGGAGGTCCGTTAGGTGCAGAGATTAAAGCAGCCTTGTATGATTACGCAAGGGACGTGAAAGCATTTAATCTCATTTATGGCTTAGGTGGAAGAGATTTTACGGTGGAAGAAGCAGAAGATATTTACAAGGATTTGCAGGCATATGATAAAGACGGTAAGCCGTTTGAGGAATACCGTTATATCGGACTTAGAGAATAAGGAGGCAAATGAAAAATGAGTTACAACTTTAAGGAAGAAATGAATAAACCGGAACGTTTGGCTCCTGGTCACAGAATGTGTGCTGGATGTGGTGGAACCATTGCAGTCCGCACTGTGCTCCGTGCCCTGCACGAAGGGGATAAGGCGGTGATCGGAAATGCAACGGGATGTCTGGAAGTATCTACCTTTATGTATCCGTATACCTCTTACGAGGACAGCTATATCCATAATGCATTTGAAAATGCAGGGGCGACCATGGGTGGTGTAGAGACCGCATACAATGTGTTAAAGCGAAAAGGAAAGATAAAGGATGATTACAAATTTATTACCTTTGGTGGAGATGGTGGAACCTATGATATCGGTTTCCAGTCTTTATCTGGTGCCATGGAGCGGAATCATGATTTTGTCTATGTATGCTATGACAATGGGGCATATATGAATACAGGTATTCAGCGTTCTTCTGCAACACCGATGTATGCGGATACCACGACGACACCGGTGGGAAGCCGGTCTAATGGTAAAATGCAAAACCGCAAGGATTTAGCATCTATTATTGCCGCTCATGATGTGCCTTATGTGGGGCAGTCAACGCTGCTAGGCAATTTTAAGGACCTGCATACCAAGGCAGAAAAGGCAATCTATACGGAAGGTGCCTGTTTCTTGAATGTGATGGCTCCGTGTCCGAGAGGATGGAGATATCCCACAGAGGATATTATGGAAATCTGTAAATTAGGGGTAGAGACCTGCTACTGGCCGTTGTTTGAGGTAGACCATGGTAAGTGGAGTCTTAATTATGAACCAAAGAAAAAGCTTCCCATTGAGGATTTTCTAAGACCACAGGGCAGGTTCAAGCATCTGTTTAAGAAGGGAAATGAAGACCTGATTGTCCAGTTTCAGGAGGAAGTGGACAGAAGATGGGAAGAACTTCAGTTCCGGTGTTCAAGAGATTAAAAATTGAATATTAAGAGAAAGACTTTTTCTGTTGACAGAGAATATAAAAGGTCTCTGTCAACAGTATTTTTGTCTATATCAGATATGGTAAAATGTCTGATATTAAAGTGGCTTATAAGAGCATGAATATTTCTGCTTTGTTTCATCAATCTTGCTTTGTTCCGCATCCGGTGTTGGATAAAATCCTCTCTCATGCATGGAGCAGAATACATCCTGCTGCATCGTGTGCTCATCTGCCAAAATATCTAACATGGTGGAACGGAGTCCTTCATGCACACATTCATTTGAAAAGGTATTAAACAAATTTGTAGCTGCTTTCTGGGCTGCTAAGGCATCACCTAAAATTTCTTTTTCCTGATATAATTCCATAGTATCCTCCTAACTTAAATGGTTATAAAGTTTGTTAAAGTGTGACTGGTGTCTTTGGGAAATTTCTTCCATTTCCTCTCTTACATTGGTATCTGTGGCATGGCTTGCCAGCATCTGGAATTTCTTTACCAGTAATTCTTCTTCTGATAATAAATCATGTAGTGCAGATAATTCTTTTTCTGATAATTGACTCATTTTTACTCTCCTTTTTATTTTATAGATAGACAATTGTTAAATTCCATATTACGAAAAAAC
>CAJUBR010000050.1 GCA_910584695.1 uncultured Lachnospiraceae bacterium | reverse complement strand
TCAAATGTTTTTATTCTGCCGGAATATTTTCCGTGGATTTTGGTAGATCTTCAGTAGTGGCCTCCGTTGGAGCTTCGGTAGTGGCCTCTGTTGGAGCTTCCGTTGTTGCTTCTATTGTAGTCTTTGGAGCTTCGGTAGTAGCCTCCGTTGTCTTTTTCTTTGTTTCTGTCGTTGCTTTGGTTGTTTTATTGTCATCTTTTACTTTGTTTGTAATATTGTCAATATTGTCCTCCAGATTTTTTTTCTGCTTATCTCCTGATTCTGTAGTGTTTGAGGGAGATGAGGAGGTATGTTGGTCGGAAGGTGCTTTTTCTGTAGTTACTTTGGTGGTGGATTTTTTGGAATTGGAGCCGCCTCCCGTATGATTTACAATAAATGTAATAAAACCTAAAAACAGACAGGCGATCACGATTACTAACAAGATCATTAAGATCGTTTTTAACATGTCTGTATTGGGTTTGTTTTGAACAGATTTTTTAGAATTGTGATTCTTACTTTCTTTTATACGCTGTGCTTTTTCTTTGGCTGCAGCGGCTTTCTTTTCTTCTCTTTGGCGGAGTTTTTCCTCTTCCTCTTTTAATTCTTCATCATATTCATTTAAATCAAAATCAACAATATCAAATTCTTCCTGATTGTTTTTTTCTTTCATTTTTTTATTAAGACAGTTGTCTTTTTCCTTTCCTGTAAGATTCTGGTTTTACATTTGCCCCGGTCCGTTGTTGGCTGGTGCAATGCAGATTTTCTACATCATACAACAAATTCAAAGAATAATCAAATATTGATATATAAAATGGACAGGAGATTTGACGGAAACTATTAAGTATGATAAAGTATTAGCAGTTATAACAGATTGAGGGAATTAAAAGTTTAAAAGGAGATTAGTTGGTAATGGAAGGCGAAGTGATTTCAAAGAATTTTATTGAACAAATAATTGATAGGGACTTAGAAGAGGGCAAGTATCAGAAAATTGTTACGAGATTCCCACCGGAGCCCAATGGTTATCTTCATATCGGACATGCGAAATCTATTATATTGAATGCAGGTATTGCAAAAGAATATAATGGAACTTTTAATTTAAGATTTGATGATACGAATCCTATGAAGGAAAAGTCCGAATATGTGGAGTCCATTTTAGAAGATGTAAAATGGCTGGGAGCAGATTTTGGAGATAAGATATATTATGCGTCTGATTATTTTGATGCAATGTATGAAAGTGCAGTAAGACTGATAAAGAAGGGAAAAGCATTTGTATGTGATCTAACGGCAGAAGAGATACGGGAATATCGTGGAACATTAAAAAAGCCGGGAAAGGACAGTCCTTACCGGAGCCGTAGTGTGGAAGAGAATCTGGATTTGTTTGAGCGTATGAAAAATGGGGAGTTTGCAGACGGTGCCAAAGTGCTTCGTGCAAAGATTGATATGGCATCTCCCAATATTAATATGAGAGATCCGGTTATTTACCGTATTGCAAGGATGACACATCATAATACAGGGGATAAATGGTGTATCTATCCGATGTATGATTTTGCCCATCCGATAGAGGACGCATTAGAGGGGGTAACGCATTCCCTCTGTACTTTGGAATTTGAAGATCACAGACCTTTATATGACTGGGTTGTAAAGGAATTGGAATTTGAGTTTCCGCCAAAACAGATTGAGTTTGCAAAGCTTTATCTGCAGAATGTTATTACCGGAAAGCGATATATCAAAAAACTGGTAGAGGATGGGATCGTAGATGGCTGGGATGATCCAAGACTGGTATCCATTAGTGCCCTTCGGAGGAAGGGGGTAACTCCGGAAGCAATCCGTATGTTTATGGAGCTATCTGGTGTATCAAAGGCAAATTCAACTTCGGATATGGCAATGCTTGAGTATTGTATCCGGGAAGATCTTAGAATGAAAGCAAAGAGGATGATGGCAGTTATCGATCCGATTAAACTTGTGATTGATAATTATCCAGAAGGAGAATCGGAACTCTTGGAAATAGAGAATAATCAGGAAAATGAAGAATTGGGAACCAGAATGGTTTCCTTTAGCAGAGAGCTTTATATTGAGAGAGGGGATTTTATGGAGGTACCGCCTAAGAAGTATTTCCGCCTTTTTCCTGGAAATGAAGTAAGATTAAAGAATGCTTATTTTGTGACCTGTACAGATTTTGTCAAAGATGAAAACGGTAATGTGACAGAGGTGCATTGCACTTATGATCCGGCAACTAAGTCGGGTTCCGGTTTTGAGGGAAGAAAGGTAAAAGGAACCATTCATTGGGTAGATGCAGCATCTGCAGTAGATGCATCAGTACGCCTTTATGAAAATTTGATTCAGGATGAAGAAGAAGTTTTAAAGGATGATTATTCGAATCTGAATCCGAATTCTTTTATCGAGATGAAAAATTGTAAATTGGAAGCTGCATTTTCCGATACAGCGAAGGGAGAGCGGTTTCAATTTTTAAGACATGGTTATTTTTGTGCGGATTCAAAGGATTCTACAGAGGAACAATTGGTATTTAATCGCATTGTTTCTTTAAAGAGTTCGTATCGACCAAAATAGGAGGATTGGTTTTATGGGATTGTTTTCAGGATTAGAATCATTGGGATTTAAAACTGCAGAGTTAGAGGTGTATTCTAAGGAAAAGGACAGTGCAGAATCTGATGTAATATCAGAGCTTCCGAAAGAAGAAAAGGTAATAAAAGAAGAGGATTATTTATTTCGGAAAACATATAACTGCCCGATTTGTGACAATGAGTTTAAGACATTGACTGTACGTGCTGGAAAGGTGCGGAGTAACGGACATGATGAAGATTTAAGACCATTATATAAAGAGATAGATCCGTTAAAATATGATCCGGTTGTCTGTCCGAAATGTGGATATGCAGCATTATCAAAATATTTTGATCATATTATACCAATGCAGCGAAAATCTATTCGGGCTGAGATAGAACCGAAATTTAAAGGGATAGACGAAAGCAAAGATTTTTTTGATTATGATGAGGCAATTATACGTTACAAAATGGTCTTAATGTGTGATGTGGTAGGTTCCACAAAGGATAGTCGCAAGGCGTATACCTGTCTGAAGCTTGCATGGGTAATCCGGGGAAAACTGGAAAAAGAGAGAGAGAGCCTGTCACCTTCCGAATGTGAGACGTTACATGCGGATGAGATGGAGTGTATTCAGAATGCATATGATGGATATATATTGGCATTTTCCCATGAAGATTTTCCGATGAGCGGAATGGATGAAGTTACGGTTATGTATCTTACGGCAGCATTGGCATTTAGATTAGAAAAGTATAGGGAGTCTTTACAATTGCTTTCGAAAATTATGGAAAATAGGGGAGTGTCATCAAGAATTAAAGAAATAGCGTTGGATTTGAAGGATAAGATCCGTGCACAGGTAGCGATGAAAGAAAAACAGTAGTTAGGGGTGTTACATATGTTTACGGAATTAAAGAATACAGAGAACAGTCAGAGAAAAATATACGTACTATTAAGCAGGACTCATACTCTGCCGGCAAAATTGATCAGACTATTTACGGGTGAGCCATATTCTCATACATCCGTTGCATTGGATATTGAGTTAAAGCAGTTGTACAGTTTTGCAAGAAAACATGTACATAATCCTTTTGACTGTGGTTTTATTGATGAAGATATTGAAACTGGGATTTTTGGACTGGATAAAAATGTGTATTGCAGTGTATATGAAGTTCCTGTGACAGAAGAACAGTATCAGATCATAAAACAGGAAATAAATATCTTCATTAAAAATAGGGAAACGTACAAATATAATTATACGGGGTTGTTCGGAGTGATGTTTGGGAAAAATGTGGTAGACGGAAAACATTTCTTTTGTTCACAATTTGTTTCCTATATATTTTATAAAAGCGGAATCCATCTGTTTTCAAAGGAAAGCGGATTGATCAAACCTTATGATTTTCATATTCAGTTGAAGGATAACAGGATTTATAAAGGAAAGTTATCTGAATACAGGCGGTTTTTAAGAAAACAGTATGATAAGGACGAAGATTATCTAGAAGAAGAATATGCAAAGGCAATCTGATTTCCGCGAGCAACGAGCCAAGTGGCTGCTTGCAGACATTTGGCGACTGCCATAAGGGATGTCGGGCATCGATGGTACTCGTTTGGCATGGACCTCAGTAGAGTATAGACCGCATCCCCATTCGTTGCTCTGTTTTTAAGGAAAGTCAAGTCTGCTGCTCTGCTTTAGGATAGGATTTGGATTCCTCCATATCAGAAGTAATACTGCTGTGTGTTTTTAGGATTGTCCGCGGCAGGGCATCTTTTGAATTTTTCCACGGTTCATTCTGATACCGGTAATCAAATTTATTGATAAACCATTCAATATCCTTCTGCATACGTTCCATATTGCTAAAATATACAGAATTAATATCGGAAATGAAGGCTTTTGTTTCCTCTTTTGAAAGATGATCCGGTGCAAGGTCAAATAGTAACGCATAATGATAAGTGCAAAACCCTTTTGAACTTGTTATTTTCTGGGAAAAAGAACGGTCTTTTTTGTAGAGATGAAAAAGGGTATCAAGATAGCGGTCAAAAGTCCGGTTGATCCGGCTGCAGATGAAACAGTTATGGTGTAGCTTATCTACATAGCTGCCAAGCGAAGAAGAATCTGTTTTTTTACGTAGTAAAGATTTTCCTGACGGTATGGTATTTTCCGACATCTTTTTTAAGTCTTTTGTTATCTTAGCCATATGAGTGCTTAATATGAGTGCTAGTCCGAGACGGTTTTTTTCCTGATACAGATATTCTATATGTTTTTCACAAAATCCCATTTCATCCGTAAGAGCACGGTTATCATCTTCCATATAACTAGGACCTAACGTATATTCAATTGCGTTTTGTTCCAGGTCTTTTTTCATTTTACATAATGGGCATTCGCAATCGGATTCAAAAGCATCTGTTACCGGAATGGTATAAAGTTGTTCTTTCATGGAAACTCTCCTTATATTTGGGTTTGGTTTTATAGGCGTTTGCAAAACTCTGTTTTTGAAACCGCACGTTGTGTAAAATAAACAATTCAACATAGGGCACGTTTGCACTACTTGTCGCTCGTAACAGTACTTAGGTGCCAAAACACGGCACCTAAGTACTGACGGCTCTAAAGTACCCTGTTTGTGAAGTTGTTTGTTTGGCACAACTATGCTTTTGAAAGTAGGGAGTTTCGCAATCACCTGTGATTTGGTTTTATTATACAGGAAGATAGGAAAGGCTGCAATGAGGGAAAATATTTTGTTTTGATTTTGTTAGAAATGAATATGCTGAATATATCAGATGGAGGATGCTAATCTCCTCTTAGGAGATGGAAAGCAATTTTATCTTAAGGGTATTTTGGAAAATTTAACAAAGTCATCACAATTTTTTTGAAAATAGGGGTTGATTTTTTCCAGAAATTGAGTACAATAGAAAATATGTTAGCACTCATACAAAGTGAGTGCTAGTGGTTTTCCGAAGCAATGGGCAAAAGTTCGCAGGAGCTTAACAGATACTGTGAAAAGGGCTGGATGCCGGCAGCATACATCTGGAGCTATCAAAGCAAGACGGAGGCCGAATACCCTTTCAGTTTGTTGGGGTGACGATTTGAAAGCAAGATAACAGTCCGGTTGTGACTGAATAAAAGGAGGAAAATGAATATGAAATTAGTACCATTAGGTGACAGGGTTGTATTAAAAGAGTGTGTAGCAGAAGAGACTACAAAGTCGGGAATTGTTTTGCCGACATCTTCACAGGAAAAACCACAATATGCAGAGGTTGTTGCAGTGGGACCTGGGGCAGTGGTAGATGGTGAGAAGATTGAGATGCAGGTTAAAGTTGGTGATAAGGTAATCTATTCAAGATATGCAGGTAATGATGTAGAACTTGATGGAGATAAATTTATTATTGTAAAACAGAACGATATTCATGCAGTAGTAGAAGCGTAATCGTACCGGAGTGTAGACCACATAACCCACAGCTTTACTGCGGAGTTGTTGACTTGAGTAGCATATTAATTAAGAATATTATATGGAGGTTTAAAAAATGGCAAAAGAGATTAAATATGGTGTAGAAGCCCGTAAGGCATTAGAGGCTGGTGTGAATCAGTTAGCAGATACAGTAAGAGTGACATTAGGACCAAAAGGAAGAAATGTTGTTTTGGCAAAATCCTTTGGGACACCTTTGATTACCAATGACGGTGTTACCATTGCAAAGGATATTGAATTAGAGGATGCATTTGAAAATATGGGTGCTCAGATTGTAAAAGAGGTTGCAACGAAGACGAATGATGTCGCAGGTGACGGCACAACGACAGCAACCGTACTTGCTCAGGCTATGATTCATGCAGGTATGAAAAATCTGGCTGCAGGTGCAAATCCGATTATTTTGAGAAAGGGAATGAAAAAGGCATGCGATACTGCTGTTGATGCAATTACAAATATGAGTGAAACCATTTCCGGAAAGGAACAGATTGCAAGAGTTGCATCGATTTCAGCAGGAGATGAGAATGTGGGAACTATGGTTGCGGATGCAATGGAGAAGGTTTCCAACAATGGTGTCATCACAATTGAAGAATCCAAGACAATGAAAACGGAACTTGACTTGGTAGAAGGTATGCAGTTTGACCGTGGCTATATTTCAGCATATATGTCAACGGATATGGAAAAGATGGTTGCAGAACTGGATAATCCGTATATTTTGATCACCGATAAGAAAATCTCCAATATTCAGGATATTCTGCCAATTCTTGAACAGATTGTACAGGGCGGACAGAAGTTGTTAATTATTGCAGAAGATATTGAAGGCGAAGCGTTAACGACCTTGATTCTGAATAAGCTTCGTGGCACATTCCAGGTGGTAGGAGTGAAAGCTCCTGGCTATGGAGACAGAAGAAAAGCTATGCTTGAAGATATTGCGATTCTTACCGGCGGTAAAGTGATTACAGATGAGCTGGGATTAGATTTGAAAGAGACGACTCTGGATGATCTGGGACGTGCAAAGAGTGTCAGAGTAGAGAAAGAGAATACTATTATTGTAGATGGTGCCGGTGAGACGTCTGAGATTGAGGGAAGAGTGAATTTGATCAAATCCCAGATTGAAGAGACTACTTCTGAATTTGACAAAGAAAAATTACAGGAAAGACTTGCTAAATTAGCAGGCGGTGTTGCAGTTGTCCGCGTAGGTGCAGCTACGGAAACAGAAATGAAAGAAGCAAAGCTTCGTATGGAAGATGCTTTGGCAGCAACCAGAGCAGCAGTAGAAGAAGGTATTATCGCAGGCGGTGGTTCTGCATATATCCATGCAAGTAAAGAAGTTGCAAAGCTTACGGAATCTTTATCCGGAGATGAGAAGACAGGAGCAGAAATCATCTTAAAAGCTTTGGAATCTCCGTTGTTCCATATTGCAGGAAATGCAGGCTTAGAAGGTGCAGTGATCATTAATAATGTAAGAGAAGCTGACCCGGGTGTTGGATTTGATGCATTAAATGAGAAATATGTCAATATGATCGAAGCAGGAATTATCGATCCGGTTAAGGTTACCCGTTCTGCATTACAGAATGCTACTTCGGTTGCATCCACTTTATTAACAACAGAATCAGTTGTTGCAGATATTAAGGAAGAAACACCAGCTATGCCGCCAATGCAGGGAGGCATGGGTGGAATGATGTAAAATTTTAATCCTATAATGTGAAGTTAGTAAAAATGCCTTCAAACAGTTTGTTTGAAGGCATTTTTTTACTAACTTCAGAAAAACATAAGCCAGATTTGGAAGAGATGTCAATAAGATAATGCATAAGAAGACGGGATTTTTTGTAGATATCTTTACTTATATATGTTAGAATACATAAGTAAAGATTTTATAATTCATATTTAGAAAGGTATTTTATGATGAAAAGATTAAACTGGATAAGGGGACTGGTTTTGTGCCTCGGAATACTAATGATGTTGTGTGTTATGAAAGAAAGTCAGGCAGCAAGGTATTTTAGTATAAATGCATTCGCAAAAGATAAGACAACGGTTGAAATCAATTGGAAGAAGCAATCAGTTTCCGGTTATGAAATTTATCGGGCAAAACGAAATAAATCGGGAGAATATACATATTATCAAAAGATTGCCACTATTTCCGGTAAGAAGAAAAAATATATAGATAAGACGGCTCGATATAAAAGCTGGTATTCCTATAAAGTAAAAGCATACAAGAAACAGGGAAATAAGAAAAAATATAAATCTGAAGAATCTCGAGAAGTTTATACCGGCGTGGGGACTCCAAACCTGATCAGTGGTTATGGACATGTATGTACTACAGCGAGTTCGATTAAGATTGAAGTTGAGACATATGGGATTGCTCCAACTGCATTTGAAATATACCGAAAAGATGAAGCAGCAAAAAAGTATAAGAAAATTAAGACAGTCAAGGTAAAGAGTGGATGTTATAGGTTTGAATATGTGGATAAAAAAGTAACCAAAGGAAAAAACTATTCCTATAAAGTCCGTGCCTACAAGAAGATAAAAGGGAAAAAAATATATGGAAAGTATTCAAGACCTGAAAAAGCAACGGCAATTAATACAGATGCAACTTATGCCGTGGAAAATTTTACAAAGGAAAACGGAAAGACAAAATCGATTGTAGTCGGGTTAACCAGTAATGAGGGAAATGCCGATACCATATTTACGTTTAATCCAGAGTATAGTAATATTTCATATTCCTATTGGGAAAATGAGAATAGTGACTCTGAACAGGTTGATCTTGTTCCGGTGAAATATAGTTTTGATAATGAAAATTGGAACCCTTTTCCTGATAAAGGTGTCAAGCTTTCAGAGCATCAGACAATATATATTATGCTGGAGGAGAAAGATGGAAAAGAGTTTGACTTTTTTTCCAGCGGTATATATAGCTCCCGAATTTATTGGGAGTTGACATATCATAATGTATCAGGTGAGCAGTTGAGTATTGATTTGATTCGATCAACTGCGTTTCTTGGCTTTGGTAACTCATAATGCGTTAAAACCATTTATATTGGGGTTTTTCCTCATCAAATATTTTCCATCGGATCAAATCATCCATGAAAATACATACGAGGGATAAAACCAACCAGATGGAAGAGTAGGCAAGGCAGATTTGTCCGTATAGATTATACGGAAGACTGGAATAATCCCATACATGCCAGCCCATTTTTATATTCACAATGTAACCGGTTATAAATTCCAACCCTGTTATGATAATCATAGATAAAATCATCTGTGTAATTAATGATATGCGGAAATGCATAAGCTGGTTGATTAATCCGCAGAATATAAAAGCAAGTCCCCCACAGATGATCATGGAGAAATGGGAAAAACCACGGTATAATATTTCCAGATAAAAATAGGTAAATCCTCCAATTAAAAATAAAAATAGATATTTAAAAGTAGACAGCAGAATATTTTTGTTATCCGATATCAATTGTTTCATTATACTTCCTCGTTTCTATTGAGATTTCATCAGTACCAATATCTTAAAAGATGTGGATGCTATTAGTATTTGGATAGAATTCATTTTTATACTGGCAGAGTATACCTGTTAGCCAAAAAGACCAGATGCAGTACTGCTATATTAGGCAGTATCTGTATCTGGTCTTTAAAAATGTTTATTATTATAGGCTTAAGGCTCAAGGGGGGTCATTTTAAGACCTTTATACATTTTTGAATAAAAACTCAGTTCATCCTGATAGAGAACATAACCGCGAGGTCCGTCTTTTACAATATAGGCATATTTGTTTTTTTGAACATTCATATATAAGACTTCATCTACATTTAGTTCTTTTGCTTTTGCCTGTGCTGTATATACGTTTGGCTGTTCTAACTTGAATTTTTTAACTGCCTGTGCTACTGTCATATAAGACACCTCCTATTTTATAGTAAATTAACAAAATATATGCATATCTTATTTTAATAATAGTATATTGTTTATTGTATACAAAGTCAATCAGCAATATTGTACAAAAATAGTGAAAAATCGTAAATTCTATGTAAAATTTATTTGTGCTATATAGACAAAAAAGAGAGGGGATAGGCAAGGATATGAACAATAATATTAATTTTCAACAAAAATTAGACCAAATAATAAAGCATATAATTACAGAGACTGCATCCGGAACGGAGGTTCCGTCCTTATTGCTGCATAGTTGTTGTGCACCCTGTTCCAGTTATGTTTTGGAATACTTGAGTAATTATTTTTCTATTACGATTTTATATTATAATCCCAATATATCGGAAGAAACGGAATATAGAAAACGGGTGGAAGAACAAAAAAGGCTGATTGGAGAGCTTCCGGTTACATATCCGGTAACTTTTTTGGAGGGCAGTTATCATCCGGAGGAATATTACAAAGCAGTTAACGGGATGGAACAGCTTGGGGAGAGAAGCCGGCGCTGTTATTCCTGTTATGAGCTTCGCTTAGCTTATACTGCGGCTGTGGCAAGGGAGAAGGAATATGATTATTTTACGACTACATTATCGATTAGTCCCTACAAAAATGCAGTATGGCTGAATGAAATCGGAGAACGGATGCAGAAAGAATATGGAGTAAACTACTTATATGCCGATTTCAAAAAGAAAAACGGGTATAAGCGTTCAATTGAATTATCAGAACAATATCACTTATACCGGCAGGATTTTTGTGGTTGTCGTTTTAGTAAAGCAGAAGAGGAGGCAAGAAAAAGCCGTCATTCCGTAACGCAGGCCTGAACCACGGCTTAATTTTATTCCCGCGAGCAATGAGTCAAGCGGACATGCCCGCATGTCCATTTGACGAATGCCGCGAGGGTCAAATACCCCGCAGCTCTGCTGCGTTGGAAGTTTGATGCCCCGTAGCTTGTTGTGGGGTTATTGACTAGGTTTCTTCGGGTTGTAGGAAAAGGGGGTTGTCAAATAAGATAAAGTGTGATAAAATTTTTACAATTTGAGAGTAAATGAGAAAAAAGCCCAGCCTATAGGTAAGATATAGGTTTTATTAGTGGTTTTTTTTTTGGGCAAAAATTGGAAAGGACGGTACATATGAAAGCATTTCTTATTCTGGAAGACGGTCATGTTTTTACAGGAAAAAGCGTTGGATGTACAGACGAGATTGTTAGTGAAATCGTATTCAATACATCAATGACAGGTTATCTGGAGGTATTGACAGACCCTTCGTATGCAGGACAGGCAGTCTGCATGACATATCCTTTAATTGGTAACTACGGAATTTGTTTTGATGATATGGAAGCGAATAAGCCGTGGCAGTCTGGTTTTATCACAAGGGAAGTCGCAAAGCTTCCTAGCAATTTTAGAAATCAGGAATCTTTGGAGAAGTTCCTGATTGCCAACCGCATCACGGGAATTGAGGGGGTGGACACCAGGGCAATTACAAAAATTCTTCGTGAAAAAGGTACAATGAGAGGCATGATTACAACGAATGAGAATTACGATCTCGATACGGTTCTTGCTGAATTAAAGGAATATGAGATTGGAGATGTGGTACGGCTTACGACCTGTAAGGATATCGAACATTATAATGGTGCCGGGTTTAAGGTGGCAGTCATTGATTTAGGTGCAAAGAAAAATATTATCAGGGAACTGACAAACAGAGGCTGTGAGGTTACAGTGTATCCTTCCTATACAAAGGCGGAAACCATTCTGGCTGACAATCCAGACGGAATTATGCTGACAAACGGACCGGGGGACCCCAAAATAAATGTTGAAGTAATAGAAGAGGTTAAAAAGTTATTTGCTACAAAAGTTCCGATTTTTGCGATTTGTCTTGGACATCAATTATTAGCTCTGGCGAATGGTGCAGATACAGAAAAAATGAAATACGGGCACCGCGGTGCGAATCATCCCGTTAAGGATTTAAAAACCGGAAAAGTGTATATTTCTACACAGAATCATGGATATATGGTAAAGGAAGCTACGATTGACAGAGATATAGCAGAAGTAAGCTTTGTCAATGTAAATGACAAAACGGTAGAGGGTGTTCATTATCTGGGGAAAAATGTCCAGACAGTCCAGTTCCACCCGGAGGCATGTGCAGGTCCTCTTGATACAAATTATTTGTTTGACGAGTTTATGAATATGATGGAGGTGTCTAAGTAATGCCAAAGAATCCCAACATTAAAAAAGTAATAGTGATTGGTTCCGGACCTATCGTGATTGGACAGGCCGCAGAATTTGATTATGCAGGAACACAGGCATGCCGTGCGTTAAAAGAGGAAGGAATTTATGTTATTTTAATCAATTCAAATCCGGCTACCATTATGACCGATAAAAATATAGCGGATCAGGTATACATTGAGCCGTTAACACCAGAGATTGTAAAGAAAGTAATTACACAGGAAAAACCTGATAGTATTCTCCCGACTCTTGGGGGGCAGGCAGCACTGAATATTGCTATGGAATTAGAAGAATCAGGATTTCTCCGCCAGCATAATGTCCGCTTGATCGGTACTTCTGCCAAGACGATTAAGAAGGCAGAGGACAGAGATGAATTTAAAAAAACCATGGAAAAGATTGGGGAGCCGATTGCACCATCCAAAGTGGTAACGAATATAGAGGATGGTCTGGAATTTGTTAAGACCATCGGGTATCCGGCAGTTCTCCGCCCGGCATATACATTAGGAGGTTCCGGTGGCGGTATCGCTGAAAATGAAGAAAAATTTAAAGAGATATTAGAAAATGGTCTGAGGTTATCCCGTGTGGGACAGGTTTTAGTAGAACGTTGCATTGCAGGATGGAAAGAAATCGAATATGAGGTGATGCGGGATGCAAACGGTACTGGTATATGTGTATGTAATATGGAAAATTTAGACCCGGTTGGTGTACATACCGGTGATTCCATTGTAGTTGCTCCTTCCCAGACATTAGCGGATAAGGAATATCAAATGCTTAGAAGTTCGGCATTAAATATTATTTCCGAGTTGAACATTACAGGCGGATGTAATGTACAGTTTGCCCTGAATCCGGCTTCCTTTGAATATTGTGTCATTGAGGTAAATCCCCGTGTAAGCCGTTCTTCGGCTTTAGCATCGAAAGCAACAGGGTATCCTATTGCGAAAGTATCTGCCAAGATTGCATTGGGATATCATTTAGATGAAATTAAAAATGCGATTACAGGGAAGACTTATGCAAGCTTTGAGCCGGCACTGGATTACTGTGTCGTAAAGATTCCAAGACTTCCTTTTGACAAATTTATTAAAGCAAGCCGTAAGCTTACGACCCAGATGAAAGCAACGGGTGAGGTTATGAGTATCTGTACCAATTTTGAGGGTGCTTTGATGAAGGCACTTCGTTCGTTGGAACAGCATGTAAACAGCCTGATCTATGAAGATTTAAACGAACGTTCGTCAGAGGAAATCCACGAGGAGCTTCACCGGGTAGATGACCGCCGTATTTTTGTAGTAGCAGAAGCAATTCGAAGGGGAATTACGTTGGAAGAGATTCAGGATATTACAAAAATTGATTTATGGTTTTTAGATAAGATTGCCAATATTGTAAAGATGGAAAAACGTCTTGGCAGTGAACCAATGACGAAAGAACTTATGCAGGAAGCAAAACGTCTTGAGTTTCCGGATGAAGTGATTGCACAGATTACCGGAAGGAATGTACAGGAAATTCATGATGTACGTTTTGCATATGATATTCATCCTGCCTATAAGATGGTGGATACCTGTGCCGCCGAATTTGAGGCAAGTACCCCGTATTATTATTCCTGCTATGACGGGGACTGTGAAGTAGATGCAACAAGAACCAAAAAGAAGGTGATGGTATTAGGTTCCGGTCCGATCCGGATCGGGCAGGGTATCGAGTTTGATTATTGTTCGGTCCACAGTACCTGGGCACTTTCCGAAAGCGGGTATGAGACCATTATTGTAAATAACAACCCGGAAACGGTAAGTACGGACTTTGATATTGCGGATAAGCTTTATTTTGAGCCGCTGACTGCAGAGGATGTGGAAGCAATTGTGAATTTGGAAAAACCGGACGGTGCAGTTGTCCAGTTTGGTGGTCAGACCGCAATTAAGCTGACAGAAGATCTGTTAAAGATGGGAGTTCCGATTTTCGGTACTTCTGCAGAGAATGTGGATGCAGCGGAAGACAGGGAATTATTTGATGAGATTTTAGAAGAGTGCTGCATTCCGAGACCGGCAGGAAAGACGGTATTTACCTGTGAAGAAGCTTTAACTGCTGCAAATGAACTGGGGTATCCGGTATTAGTCAGACCGTCTTATGTATTAGGTGGACAGGGAATGCAGATTGCCATTAGTGATGAGGATATCGTGGAGTTTATGGAGATTATTAACCGTACCGTACAGGAACATCCGATTCTGGTGGATAAATATCTTATGGGCAAAGAAGTGGAAGTGGATGCAGTATGTGATGGAGAGGATATCTTAATCCCGGGTATTATGGAGCATGTGGAAAGAGCGGGAATTCATTCGGGAGACAGTATTTCTGTATATCCTGCAAGAAGTATTTCAGATAAGATTAAGCGGGTATTGGAGGATTATACCAGAAAGCTTGCAACCAGTCTTCATGTGATCGGTTTGATTAATATTCAGTTTATTGTATATCAGGATGAGGTATATGTAATTGAGGTAAATCCGCGTTCTTCCCGGACTGTGCCGTATATCAGTAAAGTGACGGGAATTCCGATTGTAGACCTTGCATCAAAGGTTATCATCGGAGAGAAAATCCGTAATCTTGGGTATAAGCCGGGTCTGCAGCCGGAAAGTGAGTATTTTGCAGTAAAAATGCCGGTATTCTCCTTTGAAAAACTGCGTGGGGCCGAGATCAGTCTTGGACCTGAAATGAAGTCGACCGGCGAATGTCTGGGGATTGCAAAGGATTTTAATGAAGCACTTTATAAGGCATTTTTAGGGAATGGGGTAGACCTTCCAAAACATAAAAAAATGGTCCTTACGGTTAAGGATTCGGATAAGCTGGATGCGGTGGAGATTGGAAGACGTTTTGCTGCATTAGGTTATGAAATCTATTCTACCAGAAGTACCTGCCGTGTATTAAATGAAAAAGGAGTTCCGGCAAAACCGATTAATAAGGTAGAACGTGAATCTCCAAACCTGCTTGATTTAATCCTAAGCCATGAGATTGATCTGGTAATTGATACACCGGCACAGGGAATTGAAAGAAGTAAGGATGGATTTATTATCCGTCGTCATGCAATTGAAACAGGTGTTACCGTTCTGACGAGTTTAGATACTGCCAATGCCCTGCTTACCTCTTTGGAGAAAGCAGATAAGGAGCACCTGACACTGGTGGATATCTGCACCTTATGATTTTCCTGTTTGACAAAGCATAATAGGCATGGTATAAGTTAATTGACGGCGTTGATACGCCGTCCGTTTTCGTTTTGAAAATAATAGACGAAGGTTTAATAGTGGACGGAGACGGTTGGAAAAAGTGATTTCGGTTCCAGAGTGCAGCATCAGCCGTATGCGTCCTGTAGATGGAGGATAGTTATGATAGTAGAACCAAAAGTAAAAGGATTTATTTGTACGACAGCACATCCTGTTGGATGTGAGACGAATGTGAATCGTCAGATTCGTTATGTGAAAGAAAACGGCAGGATGGAAGGTCCGAAAAAGGTATTAGTAATTGGTGCTTCTACCGGTTATGGGCTTGCGTCCAGAATTACAGCAGCATTTGGTCTGGGTGCAGCTACGATTGGAGTTATGTTTGAAAAAGAAGCATCCGGAAAAAGAACCGCAACACCGGGATATTACAATACAAAAGCATTTGATGAGGCTGCAAAAAGGGAAGGTCTATATGCAAAATCATTTAACGGCGATGCATTTTCAGCAGAGGTGAAGGAAGAAGTCATTCAAACGATAAAACAGGATTTGGGACAGGTGGATATGGTCATTTACTCTCTTGCGGCCCCAAGAAGAACAATGGCGGATGGAACGACTTATGTTTCAACATTAAAAACAACTGGCGAGCTCTTTACGGAAAAAAGCTGGAATCTGCAAAATAATACAGTTGGTGAAGCTTCCATCTCTTCAGCTACAGAAGAAGAAATACAGGCGACTGTTAAGGTTATGGGAGGAGAGGACTGGATGGATTGGATTGATGCATTGGCGGCAGCGGATGCCATTGCAAAAGATGCAGTGACAATAGCCTATTCTTATATCGGGCCAAAACTTACCTATCCGGTTTATCATGAGGGAACCATCGGTATGGCGAAGAAACACTTAAAGGAAAGTGCGGATGCCATTACAAAGAAACAAACGGCAAACGGAATAAAGGCTTATGTATCGGTAAATAAGGCATTGGTAACTCAGGCAAGTGCTGCCATTCCGATTGTACCCCTTTATTTTGCGGTGCTTTATAAGGTGATGAAGGAAAAGGGAATCCATGAGGGCTGTATTGAACAGATGGAGCGTCTGTTTAAAGATAAACTCTTTGGAACCGGAGGTGTTCTCTTGTCAGAAGATGGGATGATCCATATGGATGACTGGGAGATGCGGGAGGATGTCCAGAGCGAGGTTATGGATATATGGCGACGAATTGACAGTGATAATTTGTTTGAGTTATCTGACATAAACGGATATTGGGAGGATTTTTATCATATGTTTGGATTTAAATTTCCAGAGGTGGATTATACGGCAGATGTAATGGTGTAGTATAACTGATGGAATATTATTCATTAAACAGATATTTAAGGGATACCTTTGGACAAAAAGTATATAAGATTGCATTGGATGGTGGCTTTACCTGTCCTAATAGAGATGGTACATTAGATACGAGAGGATGTATTTTTTGTTCCGATGCTGGCTCCGGGGAATTTGCCGGAAAAAGGGAGGATTCTATTACCGCTCAGATTGAAAAGGGAAAGGAACGGCTAAAGAGAAAGATAAAAGGCGGAAAATATATTGCCTATTTTCAGGCTTTTACCAATACATATGCTCCGGTTGAAAAACTCAGAAAGCTCTATGAAGAGGCGGTATCCCATCCGGATATTGCAGTACTTTCGATTGCTACAAGACCTGACTGCCTCTCCGAAGAGATTATTTTGTTATTACATGAAATGAACCGTAAAAAACCGGTATGGGTGGAACTTGGTTTGCAGACAATCCATGAAAAAACAGCAAAGTATATTCGTAGAGGATATTCGTTACCAGTCTATGAAGAGGCGGTAAAAAGGCTGAGAGAAATTGGAGTACAGGTGATTGTGCATGTAATTCTCGGACTTCCGGGGGAATCAAAAGAGGATATGAAAAAAACAGTATCCTATGTAGGAAAAAGCGGTGCTACGGGAATTAAATTGCAGCTGCTTCATGTAATAAGCGGAACGGATTTGGAACAGGATTACAGACAGGGGAAATTTTTGACAATGGGGCTGGAAGAATATGCCGGCTTGGTTGCAGACTGTATTGCATTACTGCCGGAAAAGATGGTAATCCACCGTATGACGGGGGATGGAGATAAAAAAACGCTGGTCGCACCAAAATGGAGCGGGGACAAGAAGATAGTACTAAATGCACTGAACAAAGCAATCAGAGAAAAAGAAAGGGTATGATAAAAATATCCGATACATATATGATATAGATGATTAATTAAAATTATGGATGGAAAATAACGGGAAGAAAGGCAAAATGAATTGACATTTATATTGAAAAGTGATATTTTATTTCTGAAAGAAAATGATTAAAATTTATAAAAAGGATAATGAGGAGATGCCATGGATAAACAACAGATTTTGATTGTTGACGATGAAGAAATCAATCGTGCAGTATTAAATGAGATGTTTCGGGAAGAGTATGACATACTGGAAGCAGAGAATGGTCAGGATGCAATTTTCCAGATTGAGAATAATCATAATATTGTATTAATTTTACTGGATGTTGTAATGCCTGTCATGAATGGTTTTGAAGTATTAAAGTATATGAAGGAGCGGGAACTGTTAGAAGAAATTCCAGTTATCTTGATTACTGGTGAAAGTGTCAGGGACAGCGAAGATGAAGCTTATACTTATGGTGTAGCGGATGTAATGCATAAGCCTTTTTATCCTCATATAGTTAGAAGAAGAAGTAAGAATATTATTGAACTGTATCAGAATAAGCATAATATGGAAGTACGTCTGAAGGAACAGGAAGAGGCAATCATGGAAAAAGAGAAGGAAATTCTCGAAAATAATGAATTCATGATTGATGCACTGAGTTCTGTTGTGGAATTCAGAAGTGCAGAAACAGGAGAACATATCAGACGTATTAAGTATTTTACAAGAATTATGTTGAAGTACCTGATGAAGTATTTCCCTAAATATGGATTGACGCAGGAACAAGTGGACGAAATTGCCAGAGCATCTGCCCTGCATGATATAGGTAAGATTGGGATTCCGGATGCCATATTGTTGAAACCGGGACGTTTGACGTCTGAAGAATTTGAAATTATGAAGACACATACGACAATTGGTTGTGACATACTGGAAAAATTGCGGGGAAATCAATCGGCAGGATTTTATCAGTACTGTTATGATATCTGCCGTTATCATCATGAGAGGTGGGATGGTAATGGATATCCGGATCATCTGGTGGGAGATCAGATTCCAATTAGTGCACAGATTGTTGCCGTTGCAGATGTTTATGATGCACTGGTAAGTCCAAGGGTATATAAAAGTGCATATGCGAATAATATAGCGTATGATATGATAATGAATGGTGAGTGTGGACAGTTCTCTCCGGATGTACTGGAGTGTTTTGAACTTGCCAAGGTGGATTTCTTTAATATTGTCGAAGTAATTAAAATGTTTGATTTTTCTTGATACATAAATGAATATAGGCAGCAAAAATATTATAACGTATTTTACTGCCTTTTTACGTTGCCTGGGAGGAGCTTTATGGAACAGAGTAAAGGTGGTATCTTTCCGATAGAAGATGCGTTGGAAATGATTCTTATGTTTGACCGGACAGGAAGAATATCCTATGGGAATGATACAGCAAGACATAAACTGGAATATGAAAATGATTTGTATGGCAGACATATTAGTGAAATTTTTCCAAACACGTTCCAATATTTGGAAGATGGTTTTGTTTCGGATTTTTCGTTTGGAAATGAAATACAAAATCTTGTAGCCTATCGTAAGAACCTTACCTGTTTTCCGGTAGAAGCGAGGATTGTATTAAGCGGCAGTTCTCCGGATGTGTACATATGTATGGCAAATGATATGTTGGAAAGAAATTTTCTAAACAGGGAAATTGAGCAGGTAAAGCAGGAAGCACAGCAGGCGATGAAAGTGAAGTCGGAGTTTGTTGCGAATATAACGCATGAATTGAGAACTCCGGTAAATGGTATATTAGGAAATGTCAGAGAACTGTTAAGTGAAGATTTAGATGAGAAAACGATGAAACCGTTGCAGTTGATCGAACGCTGCTGTGATGATATGAATAAGATCATTAATAATATTTTGGATTTTTCAAAATTGGAGGCGGGAAAATTTACATTAGAGCCCCGCAGGTTTCATTTTAGAAATATGCTGGATTATGTAAAGTCACACCATATTAATAAAATTACGGAAAAGGGATTGGCATTTTTTATGACGGTGTCACCGCAGATTCCCGAATATATCATAGGGGATGAATTGCGGATCGTGCAGATTCTTAACAATCTGTTATCTAATGCACAGAAGTTTACGGCTTTGGGAAAGATTACTGTAGAAGTAGTTAAAACAGCTCAGGTAAATGATAAAATAGAGTTATTTTTTATTGTAAAAGATTCCGGTATTGGTATTGATAAAGCAGACAAGGAAAAGTTATTCAAGAGTTTTTCACAAGTCGATGCATCAATCTCCAGAAAGTACGGAGGTACCGGTTTAGGACTAAATATCTGTAAACAATTGGTAGAATTGATGGGTGGAAAAATTGAAGTAGAGAGTGAGAAAAACAGAGGAAGTACTTTTTCTTTTTCTATCTGGGTCGGTATCAGTAAAGAAGATGGGGAACCTTCAAAACAGACGGATGAGGGAAAAATGACGCAGTTTATCTCGGTACCCAATACTGCAGAGGAAGAAAAGGCAGAGAACATAAGGCGATTTGGCACACCTGAAAATCAGGAGAATGTTAAGAGGAACTTATCGAAGCTGATTCTATGCGTGGAGATGGAGAATTGGGAAAAAGCAGAGATGTTTATGGAAATTATCAAACAGTTAACCGAAGAGGCTCCACCTGAGATGAAGAGGGCAGTATTAAGGCTCAAGATGGCAATTCAGAAAGAAAATTATGATAAAGTGACTGCAGGTTTTGAAGAATTGGATAAATTTCTGTAACTGGAGGGAAGTGTGTATATGCTCTATGAAGATAAAAATACAGCCAGGGAAAAGATTCTAATTGTAGATGATGTGGAAACAAACAGAGAGATTTTAGGAGAAATTATTAAGAGTATGGGTTATACTCCTGTTTTGGCAGAAAGCGGTGAAATGGCTCTTGAAATGATGAAAGAGATGAATCCGCAGTTGATTTTGACTGATATCTCCATGCCGGGAATGGATGGCTATGAGTTATGCAAAACGGTAAAAGGGAAGGAAGAAACAAAAAAT
>CAJUBR010000049.1 GCA_910584695.1 uncultured Lachnospiraceae bacterium | reverse complement strand
ATAAATAATTCATAACTTACAAGGTGAGTGCAAATAAGGATTTATCCGACATCGCCAATTGGTCTGCATGGTGCAGTGAAAAGACTTGATTTCAAGTCTTTTTTGTTTTGTCCTCTCTATTCCACTCAATCTTCTTATCAAATCTAAAATTCTCATCCATACATCTCCCCCTCCATCCGAATCTGCTCCCGCATCCGTTCTACCACATTTTCCGGTCCCACAATCCTTGCCCCGCTTCCCAGTGCAAAGACCCAGCCTAAAAACTGCTCACTTACTGCCACATCTACTACCACAACGAAATGTTCCTCATCAATTTTTCGCATCGTTACATCTTTCCCGAACCGGTCAATCACAACTCCGGCAAAACGATTTTCAAACGCAATCTTCACCCGTTCCTCTTTGCCGTCAAACATTCCGAAATGCTTCTTTGTATAGATTGCCATATCATATTCCCTGAAATACTGCCGACCCTCCCTTTTATCGGTGGTCAAATTCAGATTCAGCATTTTATCGACCCTGTAATGTTTCATAATACCCGCCAGACTGTCATAACCGATCAAATAATAATTCTCGTCATCCCACAAAAGCCCCCACGGACTGATATAGAAATCTTCCCCATTATGCCGGAATACCATATTCTTATCTGTATCCCAGTTATAATATTGGAACTTGATCTTTACATTAGATGCAATCGCTTCGTGAATAAAATCCACATTGTAATAGATACTCTCATTCATCGTCTTGATTCTACCCGATACATATACCTGTCGCTGTAGTTTCTTCGCATCATACCGGCTTAAAAAGCCTTCCAACTTCTTAATCAGTTTTTTTGATTTTTTCTCTGTAATGAATTTGGATGACTGTACGGCATCCACTAAAAGCTTTAGCTCTGCCAGTTCAAATTCCCTCGCTCCGACATGATAATGATATGCCTTATTTCTCTTTTCCCCAATAATATCGATTCCGTACAAACGGAGTGCTTCCATATCCGCATAAATGCTTTTTCTTTCTGCAGTTATACCGTACCTTTGTAATTCTGCCAGAATCTGTTTCATGGTAAGACTATGCTCATCATCAGTCTGTTCCAGCATAATCTGCATCAAACGCATTAACTTAAGTTTCTGATTTGATTCTTTTGCCATAAGTAATCTCCTAAACAATACAATACTCTGTCATATCATGAGTACCGTTCATGATCCGTACTAGAAATAATTTCCTATTAAATAATTGATTTTCTCCATTATATTACAATAAAGCCTGCTGACACTCATGCAGGTTATCCATCCTTAATTGATTTTGATTAGTGACATTATATCATGTCTTTATATACATTTAAACGATTAATGCCTTTTTTCTTACAATTCTATTTTAAGTATTTCTATTATTTAATTAAAATTCTAAATCATATATTGTCCCATAAAAAGGATTCTGTAATTTTCATTTCTTCTTATCATCCCTTGTATTTTCAATATATACGGGTAAACAAAACCTTTGTTCTAAAAATAAGTATGCTTTTTTATCCTCAAATTTAAGCAAAGCAGTAACACTCAAATTTTTTCCCAAAAAAATAACAGGAAAGCATCTGTTTTTTATCCAGAAAACTTTCCTGCTGCTATATTCTATTTTCAAATCAACAACCCTGCAAAAATCAATTTTTCAGACCTATTATTCCGTTCTTATTCCTCTGTAATCAGCTTGACCGGCTCCATTTTCCGAATCTTTAAAGAAGCGATGCTCTCTGCGAAAACTGCCGTTACGGTAATCCCCAGCACGGTCAGAAGATCAAATAAAGGATTCATATACACATTTCCCTTTCTGATTCCACAAAAGGACAGACAAAGTGCCACAATGGAATCCGCCATCAGATGCGCCGCCGCTGTTCCCGCTGCCGCTCCCAGAACGATGATAGGAATATCGGCCATCATTGTGGAAAACATCAGCTGTCCGGTAGTAAAACCCAGCGCCTTATGAATCCCGTATGTTCTTCTCTCCCTCAACAGTTTAGTCTTCACCAGTAAAAGTACGACCAAAATGATAACAAAAATCGTGATACTGCCAAACACAATGCAGAGCATCTCAATTCCCGAAGAAACCGGAGCTAAGATTGTCTCTACTGACTTTCTACCGTCAGAAAACTCGATATCCGTATAATCACTGAAATAGTTTTCGATATCTTCATAGGTATACCCCTCTTTTGTATATACATAAATACCACTGGGTTCCACCTTACCGTTCATCCGGTCCGCACCGTCAAAATTCATCATGGTTTTTAATCCCATATTATTGATTTTCTGATCAATTCCACATACAATGTATTCCTTTCTTTCACCTTCCCCTTTTACATATACCACATCTCCAACACCTGCTCCGACTCTTTTACTGATCATAGTCGTTAATACAATTTCATTCTCATACTGTGGCAGGCGGCCCTCTACAACGATTTCATTTTCCAATTGATCCGGTTCGCTCCAGATATCACAGGTCTGGCTCGTCTCTTTGTCACCATGGCTGATCGTGATATTCGCATTTGCTTCATATAATATTTTTTCAATCTCGGGATGTTTTATCAGTTCTTCCCCAATCCGTTCTAAGTCTGTTCCATTTGCATTTGCAGTACCTACATCAATTCCGGTAAGCTTCAGCAGCGTGGTGGTGTCCAAAACAAAATTTTGCAGCATGCCGAAGCTGACTGCCATGGTAAATCCCATCACTGCAACGATCATACAGACGGCTACACTTTTTCCCTTTGCATACAGGATACTTTTTATTCCCAGTACCGTAGTGACAGGAAGATGTGCTCTTTCCAGAGGCAGAGGATTTTTACGGAAGCTATGGGTGGCCAAGCCGCCTCTTAGTGCCTGCAATACACTGATTTTTCCATAAGGTCTGCTGGCAGACAAAGACACCAGGAATACCATTACGAAAATTACAACCACTGCCAGTGATGCTGCCTGCCAGTCAAAAGGCTGATTCCAGGAAAGACCGATAATACTGCTTTGTATGTTTCCAATCGGCATGGTAAGCACTCCTCCCGCAGTAAGCCCGATCAAAGTACCAGCCAGTGCCACCTCCATCATTTCCAGAACACCTGCCCATTTCAACTGCCTTCCCGTATAACCGGATGCCTGCAAAATACCGATATTTTTCATATTTTCCTCTACAAACTGGTGGATACTAAATTGCACGATAATAAGGGCAATCAGTATCAACAGCAGGGAAAAGACAAGGATGATTCCCATGACGATACTGGAAAGCATCATATCGCCTCCCCGCATTGCTTCCCAGGAGGTTGCCGCAAGCCCCTTCTTCAAGGAGTTCTCATTAAAACGTGCCGTCATGATTTCATCAAATGCAACGGAATCCTCGCCTGGCTTTAATCTGACCTTGTGATACACATACTGCGGGTTCTGTGCCGCAGGGCTGTCATCTAAAATTTCTTCATAACGCTTCTTTGAAATATAGCATTTATTCGTTGACACATTCATTACGGTTGCAAAGAGCGGGTCCTCTATAAAACCTTTTACCGTAAATGCATATTCCATGTCACCTAAATAAAGCAGTAAGGTATCACCTGTTTGAAATCTGTGACCCGCTTTCATATAATAGGGCAATAAAATAGAATCATCCTCTGTCTCCTTCGTCAAATTGTCCGGTATCTGCCCGATTGTTCTCTCGTCCTCTACCCGTTCCAGAAGAAAAGGCATGCTGTCCTCTTCTTTTTCCCCTTTCTTTTTGTAGCTGGCACCTGGGAAAAACAAGCACGCATTCTTTTCAACAGTTTCCAGCTCTTCCTGCGTTTCCAGGATTTTCATCATTTTTTGGTCGTTTTCTTCCGGGGAAATCGCAAACCAGTCTGCCGCATTTACTTCCTCATGAATCGTGTCTAATACCTTTCCCGTACTGGTAAGCAGGGATATACTCACATAAAGCAGCAAAACTGCAAGTGCAATTAAGAAGAGAATCACTGCAATATTCCCCTTCTTTTTCTTCATATTGTGCTTTGAGATAAAATAAAGCGGATACATCCCTACCACCCCATTTCCTGCAAAAATGAGCGGAGCTTTTCATGACGCTCCTGATTCCCGCTTACATAAGTTCCGAGTAAAAGCTCTCCGGTAATCGTTCCGTCCTTCAGATAGAGAATCCGATTTCCCCGCCTTGCACACTTCATATCGTGAGTAACCATGACAATGGTCTGCCCGTTCTCATGAAACCCTGTCAGTATCTTCAAAATCCGTTCCGTATTTTCAGAATTTAATGCTCCTGTGGGTTCATCTGCGAACAGGATTTCCGGCTGGTTAATGATCCCCCTGACCAACGCCGTCCGCTGCTGTTCCCCGCCGGATAACTGACCCGGGAACTTGGCAAAAGATGCTTCCGACAGTCCCACTTCCAAAAGCTTCTCCTTTGCCCGCCTGACCAGTTCTTTTCTGTTTTTCGTCACTAACAAACCGCTCACCATAACGTTATCCAGAACACTCATCGTATCATTTAAGTAATTCTGCTGGAATACAAATCCACAATGATTCCTGCGGAAAACCGCCAGCTTATCATTGGAATATCCGGAAACTTCCTCGTCGTGATACCTTATGGTTCCAAGCGTTGGGCGATCCATGCCGGAAAGCGCATAGAGTAATGTACTCTTTCCCGAACCCGAGCTTCCCATCACCACGGTAAAATCCCCCTGTTCTATGGATAAATTTAAATTTTTTAATACATGCTGCTGGACACTTCCGTTGGAAAATGTCTTGCATAGATCCTTTGCCGTTAAAATTGCTGCCATCTCTTTTTCCTCCCATCATTTTAGTGTTAGTTAGATAAGTTTTCGTATAAAATAAGGATGTCACATTCTTTCCTTTGACATCCTTATTGTAAACCATATAAACACTAAAATCTTGAGTTGTTCCTTGTCTATTCCTTAACTATTTCTTAAATCCGCTTAATGTTTGTATTTTCCTAACTAGTCTGCAAATCCTCAGTCCTAAAAGCGTGATATCCTTCATAATGATAGCTTGTATCAATTCCTTTCATATATACTTCCCGGCTGTCAATTTTATCTGTCAACGCATCTTTCAGTAAAACTTTAAGCTCAATATCTTTTATTGGACTTCTTTCCATCGCCAATAAATAGTCTTCCTTATCCACCCTGCTCCAGTCTACTACTAATCTTAATTCCTTTTTCAGAATGAAATCCAGCCAAATCCGAGTACTCCTTCCATTTCCTTCCCGAAATGGATGAGCAATATTCATCTCCACATATTTTTCAATCATTTCATCATAAGTGGATTGCGGCATATCATCGATATTTTTTAACGCTGCTTCCAAATACATTACCGGCACAAACCTAAAATTTCCCTTTGCTATATTAACTGTTCTTATCTTCCCGGCAAAATCATACAGTTCTTCAAAAAGAAACGCATGAATTTTTGCCAGACCCGAAAATTTTCCTATTTCACGTGAGGTAACCATATTATTTTCATATAACGCAATCGCTTTTGTTTTACTTATTTTCTCTTCTATTCTTGCGAGTTCTGCAGAATCCGTAATTCCCATTTTATTTTGCAGTGTCATATTTACCCCCTTAACTCTGAATATCTTCCTTGTATCTGAAACAATTATTCTGAATCAAACTATTCAACGACCTAATCTTTACTCTTTACAGCATACCATAAAATCTTTAACAGATAAAGAAGATAAAACCTCTACACCTTTTTTAAGAATAATACCACCAAAAATCCAGTCTCCCCGTTGCCATTTACATTCCCGCACTCCATGCCCCCGTGCATCCGTTCCATAAACATGTTGGCAAGATAAAGACCCAGTCCGGAGCCTGTTTTTCCCTTTGTATTACTCCCTCTGTAATATTTTTTCGTCACACGCGACAATTCCTCTTCCGGCATTCCTTTTCCATAATCCCGAAGCCGGATTAAGATTCCCTCTGCCTCTTCCACAAAAGAAACCTGGATTTCCGTTCCTGCATATTTGTTGGAATTGCTCACCACGTTATCCAGCACCTGGGATAACCTTAATTTATCCATATAGACCAGGCACTCTGCTATTTCACCTTCCATTTTGATGCTACTGTAAAATCTCAGTTCATCTAATATCTGCCTGATCTGCAAACTGCTTTCCTCCGATGGTTCCACCTTCAAAACCTCCAGCTCCTCCATCGCTGCCTGAAACAGATTTTCCACCAGTGCATCCATTACGTCTGCCTTTGCTGCAATAATGTTAATCTTCTCTATGATATCACCATTCCTTATATCCCGGTTTTCCTCTTTTAGCAGCAATACCTCACAGGTCGCCTTGATTGTGGAAAGAGGTGTTTTGATATCATGGGACAATTCTGCCATCAGTTCCTTTTTACTCCGGTTTGCCTGATATTCACTCTCCTTGGCCCGTTTCAGTTCTTCTCTCAGCAGGTCAAAGCTTTCCGTAAATGCTCCAAAAAAATTATTCCGGTTCATCGGCAGCGGCATATCAAAATTCCCTTTTGCAATCTCTCCCGAAAATCGCTGAAGCCGCCGGAAGGGTGCCATAAAATGCACATAAAAAAGAAAACAGAATGCGAGTCCCGCAAGCAGCATCACACCACAGAGTATTTCCAATTTTATCATTAAATGATAACTCAGGTTTTTATAAAGATTTTCTCCTTCACGCCAGACAGCCTTTCCCACAATCTCTTCCTGGTCCTTCAAATCCAGAATGACTGCCTGTGCCTTTAAGGACTCATTTAACCTGATTCCATAATCCTGATCTGTGAGATAAAGAATTTCACAATCAAACCTGTTTTCTAACTCCTCTTTTTCCTCTGCTTTTGATAATCCAGTCTCTATCTGCTTTAACTGTGCATTATAATGCACCATATCTATGGATACTGTACTCTCCCTCTGGCATACCATATAGATCACTGCCATGATTCCAAGCAGAAACACAGTATAAGAAACCGCTATATATCTAATCTTCATCTTCAATCTCCAGCATGTATCCTGTTCCCCATATTGTCTTGATCAATTTGGGTTCATTCGGATTGTCCTCCAGCTTCTCACGCAGTCTGCGAATATGCACATTCAATGTACCATCACTGAAATAGGTGTCTCCCCATACCATATCAAACAGCTTCTCCTTGCTGACAATGGTATTTCTATGCTCGAAAAGACATTTTAACAGCTTAAATTCCTTTGCCTTTAAAACAGCCTCCTTGTCCTTTACAAAGACTTTTAATGTATCTTCCTCTAACCGCAGCCCTCCGCAGGAAAGCACCACACTATCTGTACACTCCTTTTTATCCCGTCCACTCCCCATCCTCTTTAACATCACCTTTACCTTCGCAAGCAAAACACTCAGCGTATACGGCTTTTTTATATAATCGTCTCCACCAATATTAAGTGCAATCAATACATCATCATCACTCTGTCTGGCACTGATAAATAAGATAGGGATATCCAGCTGCTCCCTGATTTTCCTGCAAAGCAAAAAACCGCTCTCCTCCTGCAAATTGATATCTAATAAAAGAAGATCTGCGGTATTCTCTTTCATAAAAGAAAAATATTTTTCCGAGCTGTCTACGCAGGCACAGGTTACATCAAATGCCTGAAAATATTCACATGTCATTTTTGCCAAATCGGTTTCATCATCTATGATCAAGCAATTGTAGTGCATATCTATTCCTTTCTGAAATGCATTTTTTGATGCATCATATAATAAAAAATGCAAAAACACTGGAGCTTTGTTATAATTGAAACAACCAAACAAAGGCGTGTTTTGCATGATTAAGTATAGCAGATTAGGGTATGAAATTAAAAGGGATTTTACGAACTTTTCACAAAAAATTTCAAAGGACCTAAAACAACCGCAGGAAAAATTCGTACACCAGATAATTTCTGGCATCCTTGCGGAACATAACGATTTAAGTCCATATTCAGAACATTCTTCTCCACCGAATTTTTCTTCTGCAATTCGGTATCCTATCATCCAATTTCTTTGCACAAGTGCTGTATTAACCGCCTGATATACAGCTTTTTGTGAGGACTCAATAATCCCACACAGCAATACAACTAATGTGTGCACAGGAACTGAAACTCTCCTTATTTGAGTACAATAATGATACTGAATAATTGAATAAATGTTTTACCTTTTCTCTATTTCTTCTTGTTCGGCTTTAACAATTATGATAAAATCTTAAATTAGAATCATTTAATTGACAAAATAATATAAACGAGGTAACCCATTATGATTTTATGCATTGCATCAGCTCCATGCAAAGTCTTTTCGAACAGGATTGCATGGAGTAAGTCAAATACCTTGCGGAAATAAACTGTTCCGGGACTTTGCAGATTTCAATCACCCAAATATTGAGATAGGAGCAAAGTCTATGAAAAATTATATAAAAATAATACAGGAAACAAAAACATTTTTACTGCTTTGGATTACCCAGTCATTTTCCGGTCTTGGCAGTGCCATGACAAGCTATGCACTGGTCATCTGGTCTTATACACAGGAAGGTTCTGCACTCTTAACTGCACTTTTGATGGTAAGCTCTTATGCGCCTTATGTCCTTTTCAGTATCTTTGCAGGGGCACTGAGTGATAAATGGAACAAAAAAACCACCATGCTGGTATGTGACTCTATTGCTGCTTTGACAACAGTTGTTATGCTGTTCTTATTACAAAGCGGCACTTTACAAATTTGGCATATTTATGTCATCAATGCGGTAAACGGACTCATGAATACCGTACAGCAGCCTGCATCAGAGGTAGCTGTCACAAAAGTGCTTCCCAAAAAATACTATCAGCGGGTAGGCGGTTTGAGATACTTTGCCAGTTCCCTTAATTCCATTATGACACCAATCATCGCCACAGCCGTTTTAGGAATGGCGGGAATGGGAGCAGTGATCGCCTTTGACCTGTTTACCTTTTGTATTGCATTTGGCACACTGGCATTGGGAATCCGGATTCCCGATGATTCCAACAATGCGGAAACAGCGGAAAAGCTGATGGTTTCCGTAAAGAAAGGGATACATTACCTAAAGCAGGAACAGGGGATTTTTAACCTGATTCTGTTTTTGGCAGCAATCAATCTGGTGGCATCCATCTATGACGCAGCATTTCCGGCAATGATGCTCTCCAGAAACGGTGGAAGCGAAAAGGTATTGGGACTGGTCAATGCAGTGATCGGTATCACCACCTTTGCAGGAAGCATACTGGCATCTTTTATGAAAACACCAAAAAGCCGGGTACAGGTTATCTGTAACTGTCTGCTGTTTTCCATGAGTACGGAAAACTTTCTGCTGGCATTTGGCAACACACCGCTTGTCTGGTGTATCGGTGGATTTCTCGGCTGGATTTTCATTCCGTTGATGAGTACCAACCTTGACGCCATCATACGTTTACGGATACCGGAGCACATGCAGGGCAGGGTATACTCTGTAAGAAATTCATTGCAGTTTTTTACCATACCCATCGGATATTTTCTGGGCGGATTTTTAGTTGATCAGATATTTGAACCCATCATGGTCAGACAGCCTGAAAATAGTATCCTGGTACAACTGTTTGGAAACGGAAAAGGCTCCGGTGCAGCACTCTTATTTTTTGTCATTGCCTTTGCAGGAATCGGAGTTTGTCTGTATTTCCGGCACAATAAGCATATATGGGAGTTAGAAAAATAAATATCATATATTCATAGAACCACAAAAATCCGCTTATCTGATTCAGACATAAGCGGATTTTTATTTCTGCGAGCAGTGAGCCAAGTGCGGTGCCTGCACAAACATTTGGCAAATGCTACGGAGTATTTGACTTGCTTTCTCAATCTCACTACAATAGCGGTGCCAGTGCCTTGGCAATGTACCCCGTCAGTTTCATTGTGAGCTTTCTCTTTAATGCAGTTTCTAGTGTTACCTCCCGGCATTTCATAAGGGTATCTTGAAAATCTTCCTCAATATCGGAAATACATTTTGTATGGCACATATAAGTTGCACATTCAAAATGATGGTAAAGGCTTCTGTAATCCAGATTGATCGTACCCACCACTGCCTTACTATCATCACTGACAAATACTTTGGCATGGACAAAACCCGGTGTATATTCATAAATTTTCACCCCGGATTTTAATAATGCGGCATAATGCGTTTTGGCCAAAGCATAAGGTATCTTTTTATCAGGAATCCCCGGCAAGATAATCCTCACATCAATCCCCCGTTCTGCAGCAAATGTGAGGGCTGCCTGCATTTCCCCATCCAGAATCAGATACGGCGTCATAATGTGTACATAATGCCGCGACTGGTTGAGAATATCCATATACACACGCTCTCCCACCTTATCACGGTCCAGTGGATAATCCCCAAAGGGAAGCACATACCCTCTGGCGTCCTGCCTTCTTTCTGCCGGAATCCCTAAATATTTTTCAAATTCTTCTTTTTTCTCATCCAAATTCCACATCTGCAAAAACATCAGGGTAAAACTGGCAGCTGCCTCTCCCTTTAGCATTACTGCTGTATCCTTCCAGTGTCCGTGCTTTTCTATATGATTAATATATTCATCTGCCAGATTCACCCCGCCATTAAATGCAGTATGCCCGTCAATGATCAGAATCTTACGGTGGTCACGGTAATTATAATGTGTGGATACAAAAGGTGTCAGCGGTGCAAACATCTTACACTGTATCCCCAGTTTTTTCAGCCGTTTGGGATAATCGTGGGGCAGTGTGGAAAATTCACAGGTGCCGTCATATAGTACCCTGACCTCAACGCCCTCTTTTGCCTTTTTTGCCAATATTTCCAGTACTTTCCCCCACATCATGCCTTCCGCTATGATAAAATATTCCAGAAAGATGAAATGCTTCGCCTGTTCCAACTGTACCAGCAGTTCCTGAAATTTATCCTCTCCCAACGGAAAATATGTCACCTCTGTATTTTCATAAACGGGATAACAGCCCGTCCGGTTAATGTAATGGGTTAGTGCCCCACTCTCCGGATTTTCTGCTTTTAACTTTTGCACGACCTCCTCCGACTGTGGAATACTTTCCTTTGTCTCCTCAATCAACTGCCAAAGCCTGTCCTTGATCATCCGGTGCCCGATATCCATCCTGGTATAGAGCAGAAAAATTGCACCAAATACCGGAACCAGCATAATCACCATAAGCCATGTCAGCTTTACCTCCGATTCAAAATCACAGTTAAAAAGATAAATCACCATAATGATTGTAAATACCACCGTACTCCCCATAATATATGGGAGAAACTCACTAAACCACCAGAATGCACAAAGCAGAAAAAATGCCTGTATCAGAAACAATACAAGAATCAGTCCCAAACGGCTGAATACCATACTAACCAGCCCTTTTTTTCCCTTTTTTAACAGATACAACCCTGTACTTTCTTCATTTTCCATAAATCTTCCCCCCTGATTATTTATCTCTCCACTAAATCCTCCAGCCAGTCACAGATTTCCTCACAGGCATGTCCGTTTACATATTTTCTCTGTGCCCGCTTCATGTTTTCTGCCACCTGCTGCTTTCTGGCATAAATTACTGCCGGTATCAACTGCTTTGAAATATTCCCCACTGCAATGCACATACGACGCCGTTCAAAAAATTTCCGATTTGCAAATTCACATCCGGGAATCGGGGAAATATGAATCAGTGCCGTTCCCATTGCTGCCGCTTCGGTAGATGACAGACCTCCTGGCTTGGAAATAAATACATCGCTGGCTTTCATATATAAATACATTTTGGACGTACTCTTCAAAACATAAAGCCCTCTCATACTCTTTGCCCGTTGCTTCAGTTTATGGTACAAACACTCATTATTTCCGCAGATGACAATACATTCAAATTCTCTTCTTTTTTCCATATATCTGTAGATAACCTGAACTGCCTGCTCCAGATTACCGGCACCGATACTGCCTCCTGACACCAGAATATAATGCTTCTCAAGTGAAAACCCCAGCCGTTTCTTGGCCTCTTCCTTTGTGATCTCTTTTAAAAACGAACGGCTCACAGGAATTCCAAGGGGAATCAGTCGTTCCTTTGGTATTCCCTTTCCGGTAAATTCCGGTAATAGCTCCTTATTGGGAATAATGTAATAATCACAATCCGTTTCCTCGGTAAAAGGAATACATGCATAATCTGTAGCAATAAACACGGTTTTTGGCACCTTCATTCCATGCCGTTTCATATACGTTACCACCTCTGCCGGAAATAAATGGGGCATGACAATTAAATCTACAGAATGTTCCCTTAAACGTTCTTCCAATAACCGGGCAATTTTCCGATTTACAAAATATACCGGTGAACGAAAAGGCAATCTTCTATACCCCTCGCCTAAAAGGTAAATCAGACCAAATAGTACCGGCATCTTCTGAGTGGTCTTTATATAAGTATTCCCAATTCCCTCTGCAAGACTATTACTGACTAATTCATAAGGATCCCATATTTCTGCCTGATGTCCCCGTCTTTGCAGTTCTTCCCGTACTGCATTCCCCGCTGCATTATGCCCGCCACCGGTACTACATGATAAAATCAGTGCATCCATAATAATCTCACCCTCCGTTTATCCTTTTCCTCTGTACTATGATGCATTCGGATAAAAACACCAATTACAATCAATAAAAACCCTATTACTACGGATATCTTCACATCTAAAAGCTTCATTATAAAAAGAGAAACAATATATGTAAAAATTGTCCTGTCATAATGCGGTGTCACCCGCAAAATCAGTGAAAAGAATAAGAAGAAGAATGCCAGTACCAGTACCGGCTCCATATAAGGAAATAACCCAAGCAGACACCCAAAAGTAGTGGCAATTCCCTTTCCTCCCTTAAAATGAAAAAAGACAGGAAAAATATGTCCCCACACCGGAGCCGCCAGAATCAGCGGAAACAACAGCTCCGAATATTTTTCGGATACATGGAAATGCATATACAAGAACACCGGAAAGAATCCTTTTAATAAATCAAACACCAGCGTAAGTACCCCACATAAAAATCCTCCCTGCATAAAAGCATTTGCTGTCCCCGGATTTTTATCTTTACTCTCTTTTATAATATCCTTATGTTTTAGCAAATGACCAAATATACCTGCATATAAAATACTTCCCGATAAATACCCCAAAATTATAAATACCATCTCATTTGTCATATGTCTATCATCCCCATCTTCTTCTATTTCCCCTCTGTATTAATACGTTTTGCTCCCATCCTATAAATCTTCATAAACCGCCTAACGCTATCTAATTGACAGTGGACCGCGAATATGTTACATTCGTTAAGGCTTTACAAGTGTAACACCATCTTGCAAAACGGTCAACCTGTAACCCCTCGGACTTTACAAAAAAACCCGTTTTGTAACTGCATAACCACATTTTCCAACAAATATTAGAGCATACGGATGCATTCTATTGCTCGTACAATAAAGGAGATTATTATTAATGAATACTTCTAAATCGGAATTAGAAAAAAGAGAGATTCTTCGCATGTCCAATGAAGAATCTAACAAATTGACAAGAGAGTGTCTTCAAACAGCCCTGATTTATCTGATGAATGAGAAACCTTTTGAAAAAATCACCATTACCGAGTTGGTGAAACGTTCCGGTGTATCCAGAACTGCATTTTATAGAAATTATACATCAAAAGAAGATATTTTAAAGGAGTTCAGTGACTGGTTTTTGAAAGAATTGATTACCTTTTCAGAGGACGAACAATATAAGCAAGATCCTTATCTCTGGTATCTTCGCTTCTTTTCCAGTATAAAGGAACATGCAGATATCCTTCAACTATTAATCAAAGCAAATATGCCCGCAGGCATGGATCATACAGCAGGCTCTTTTATTGAAAAAATTAAGCCTGCACATACTCCCTCGGAATATTACAAAAACCTTGCCTTTGAAGGAGCTTTTTCGAAAATCCTCTTAGGATGGTTTCAAAGAGGAATGCAGGAAAGTCCAGAGGAAATGGCAAAGCTATGTAAGGAAATTATACATGAATAGGGCAGTATTGCTACTGCCACTTATCTGCCATTGTATAAAATTCATAGTACATCCCCTGTTTTTCCATCAGTTTATCATGGCTGCCTTCCTCTACAATGCCCTCCTCCGTCAGTACCAGAATCCGGTCAGAATTCCGGATACTAGACAATCTGTGAGCAATGGTAAGAGTCGTCCTGCCCTCCGATAATTCCACCAGAGATTTTGCTACTTCAAATTCACTTTCATTATCCAAGGCAGAGGTTGCTTCACCCAAAATCAAAATCGGCGGATTTTTAAGAATACTCTGGCAATGCTGATCCGCTGCTTCTGTCCACCGGACAGCTTCACACCACGCTCCCCTATATAAGTATCATGCCCACCCTTTAACGCACAAATGAATTCATCCGCTCCTGCAAGTCTGGCTGCAGATATCACTTCCTCCTTTGAAGCCTCCGGTTTCCCATAAACTATATTGTCATACACCGTTCCGGAAAAGAGGTATACATCCTGCTGAACAATTCCGATATGCTTTCTTAAGCTTTTTAATAATACTCCTCCAATAATAAGCCTTAAATCTAAAATCGCCTCAAATAAACTTAATTGGATTTCCATAGTAATTTCTCGTTCATTAGTAAATACATTTATTTAACATGATATACTATTAATTTACTATACTAAGTGACATTTTAAATATATACCACAAATTTATAAAATATCCAACCAGCCACAAAGGTCACGGCATATCACACTTGTCCTGCATTGTTGTATTTTTATTTCCGATCTCTTTATCATTATCCTGCTTTAAATTATCATTTTCCATATCGGTTGGTTTGGAAATTTCCAAACTCATTGTAGTTTCCATTCCTCCATTACTTATTGTAATCACTAATACTCTTGAACCGTCAGGCTTTACAACAATATCTGCCCTGCTTTCTGTTTCTTCCTCTTTTAAATCTGCTTCCGGCTCCGTTTCCAATGTGCTGCAATTCATGACATTAGACAAAACCTTTTTCAATTCTTCATTTAATACCACAGCTTTATAGCTCATGGTTCCCGACTGTGAAGTCAAAAACCGCTTTGCTGCTACATTTTCATGTTTCATTTTCAAATACGCTTCCATACATTGCACTTCTTTTTTAACATCCCCCAAATGTCCAAATTTATAATTCATTTTATCACTGCCATTTTGTTCCGTCCAATTTCTTTGGAATTCTCCCGAATTTACCGGATTTGTACCCCCTTTTAATGATTTGTCTTTAAATGAAAACTCTCCTTTATTATTTATTGTCAAACCACTAAATTGTCTTGCATTTTGTTTAATTTCGTAATATGAATTAGCACCACTATTAATATTTATAATACTCATTGTTATATCCTCCATTGTCATACTGTTATTTGCATCCTCTCTATCATTTAAAATCCTTTTTGCCGATAACATTCCATGTAGCCATAACCGATAAAAGATAAGATATTTTGCATATCATTTTCTGTTATTCTATAATTCATATTGCCATAACCTTTTACACAATCATTTATAGACTCCTTTCCTATAATTGACCTTCCCTTTTCATTGCCTAACTCATTTGGATAGCTTTCAAGCCAATAAAGAGTTTTTCCTTCCGGATAAATCATCATTCCGGCACTTTTTACAGGTGGATGCAATGCTCTTATTTCTGCCTGTTCCTCTTGACTGCTAAATTCCTTTATTGCATTCATTACTCTTCTTTTTAAAGCAGGATTCCTTTCCATATTTGATAATGTTTTTGGTGAAATCCTTACATAATTTGTACAGCGTATATCATAATGATCCGTCAACATCCCCGTGGGAATCAATGTCTGAGCATTATCTGTGCCTCCCACATCTAACACTACATTATAGTTTTTCCGAATTTTCTTTGCCATTGCCCCACCTGCCTGCAAGCTTGTCAAGTCAATCACCTTGCCGCAAGCAGCGGAGTATTGACCTTCGCAACATTTGTCAAATATATTCTGCAACTGCTCCGTAAAACCTGCTTCGTTTGGGACTGTTCTCTGTGTTCTTTTTCCAAACTGATATACATCTAGCAACACACTGCTTACTCCTAAAATACTCATATAAAATTTTCTCCTTTCCAATCAGCCTTTTACCATGACTGACAGTATGAATTTATTGCCTTTCACAATACAGTCCATATCGCCACCATATTTTACTGCACACTTCCTGATATTTTTTAACCCAATCCCATGCACCTCCTTATCCTCTTTTGTCGATATAGGAAGACCACTGTCCATATGAAATAATGCCACACCATCAAAGCTGTTCTCGATTTCTATGAAATACATATTCTTTGCCTTAAAAGACCTGAGTGTGATATAGATTTCCTCATCCGGTCGTTTCTCCTGCATTCTTATACATGCTTCAATTGCATTATCAAGTCCGTTGTTTAAGATAATTCCCATATCATAAGCCTCTATCGTAACGGCATCTGACAGTATAAAACTACCTGCATCCAGCCTGATTCCTTTTATCTGTTTCACCGCATAGCTAAATTTACTGCCGATTACTGCATCAGCAACCGTGTTTCCTGTATATACCTTGCTGTCAAGCTGCTCCACAGACTGATATATTCCATCAAAATAATGCTGGATTTCCTCACCCTCCCCGCTACTGTCAGACAGACACCTGTTCTGCATTAGATTCTGCAAAACCGCCATATGATTCTTCATATCATGTTTAACCGAACGTATCCCGTCATACAAATGCTCCATTTCCACCATTGAACTCTGCATCTGCGTAATTTGGTTTTCCAATATAATCTTCTCTGCCCGCTCCTCTTGTAAAACCACCATTTTCTGATAAAGACAAAAACTGAACACGATTGCCCCAAGCAGCACCAGTGCTATCATAGGAATAATAAGATATAATACCGGATATTTTTCATACAACAGCACCGGATCACCCTCTTTGACTACAATTACCAAGAGACGTATCAATACTGCAACCAACACACCTGCCACGGCTGAGAACAGATAGAACACCACCTCTTTATCTATCCTTCCTTTTTCTCCGTAATGATAACTTCTTACAATCTTTCTAATGGAAACAAAGAGCAAAGCACCTTGTATTATTTCCATAAATGCTATCATAAGACAGGATACAATACCTACAATTACAGGCAGGCGTTCCATCAATACCATGTCTCCCTCATACACCAGCAAATCCGTCATTATATTTCCAATATAAATTAAACTGTATCCTACCCAAAATGCCAATTCACTCAAGGAAATAAACTGAACCGTCATGAACATTTTTAACAGAATATTTCCCTGATACCAACACACACAAAAAATAAATAAAGCTATAGTAGAAAAAATCAATCTCATGACCAGCATGGTGCTGTTCATTTCAGCAAATATAACCTCACTGGCAAACCTTATCACAATCCATATAATTCCGACTGTCCACTCTGCACCTTTTACCGACAGCTTAGGTTTTGCAACCCTACGAAAAAAAAACTGGACGCAGTATCCTTCAAATAAATGCAGCAGGATGCAAAGTATTTCCATGATCCATTTAGCCATCAACACCCACCTCGTTTCTCAGATACTGCATATAAGTTTTCACAAATCCTCCGTACTTTTCTTTTGCCAGATAAACATATTCCCCATTACTTAAAGTGATGCTTTCGCTATCGTACTCTGCCACATATGCCATATTTACCAGATATCCCCTGTGACTTCGGTAGAAACCACTTCCAAGCTGCTTTTCCAATTCATTCATAGATGCATATACCTCTATCGTCTTCTCCATGGTATGGATTCCTACTTTCTTCGCCCTGCTCTCAATATATAGGATGCTGTCCTTTTCCAGCGTGAAGCTGCGATTCCTTGTTTTTATAAATACCGGCTCCTCCCGCTGCTTTTTCTGCTTTTTCCGCCTTTCCAGCTCTCTTTTCGCCCGGTGGAACACTTCATGGAATTTAGTTTCCTCAATCGGTTTTAACAGGTAGTGGAATGCTGCCACGTCAAATGCCTCAAACACATATTCCCGAATACCTGTTATAAAGATCAATATGGTTTCTTCGTTTCCCTCCTTAAGTATTCTAGCCGTCTCAATACCATCCATCCCCTCCATCTGTATGTCAAGGAACACAATATCAAACTGCTTTCCGGCGGCAATCAGCTCATCCCCCGTCTCATAAAGTTCAGCGTAAATGCCATGTTTTCCTTTTCCTATCAATTTATTTATCTGTTCACGGATAACTTTCTCGTCATCACATATAGCTATGTTCAATCTTCTCACCTGCAATCCACATCCTTTCCCATACGGATATTTTCCCCATGGGCGGTTCTTTTTACTTTTTATATCGGCAGAATTTTTTCCTATTCAGCCAAAAGGGAATAAAACCCTACCTGAATGGGAATGAAATCTTTTTAATTTTCACGAAATCAGGTCTAAAGTTTTATTACTTTTGTCCGACAGCAGTCATTATCTGTTTTCATTTTTCACAATTCAGATTATCTGCAATATATGAAAATCAGATAATAGGTATTTTTCTAAACTCTGCCACTGCATGGGTAAAACTTATTGAAAAAAACAGCAGCAGAGTTTTTACACCCTGCCACCATTACTGCTATGCGATATTATATTTGTTCCCTCTTATTTTATATTTCCGAATAGGCAATTGTGAACCCCATAAAGTGGATATACGTATCACACAGTGTAACTGTTTCACAATTACCTATATGTTCCCGAAACCCTGCCTTCTCATATATGAACATTCATGTCATTGAACTGTTCCGAAAACATTAACTATCATAATCCCTTAATGCCACCTTTAATTCCTTCAGCTTGTCCCTGTACTCCGCTGCCATTTCAAAGTTAAGCTCAGCCGCAGCTGTCTCCATTTTCTTCGTATATTTTTTAATCTCTTCCTGAAGCTCTTTTTTCGTCATGGATTCGATATCTTTCTCTTTCAGTTTGGCATTTAATGCCTCAATGTCCTCATCCGTAGAGGTGGTAATCAAATCCCGGACAGACTTCTGTATTGTAGTCGGTGTAATTCCATGTTCCTTATTATACGCATCCTGAATCTGGCGTCTCCGATTGGTCTCATCAAGTGCCACACGCATAGATCGGGTAATCTCATCTGCATACATAATCACCCTTCCCTCACTGTTACGGGCGGCCCGCCCAATGGTCTGTACCAGCGAAGTTTCCGAACGAAGAAATCCCTCCTTATCCGCATCCAAAATAGCTACCAGTGTAATCTCCGGAATATCCAGACCTTCCCTTAACAGATTGATACCCACTAATACATCAAAAATTCCCATACGCAGATCACGAACAATCTCTATCCGCTCCAGAGTATCAATATCCGAGTGGAGGTATTTCACTTTTACACCCTGATCCCGCAGATAATCTGTCAAATCTTCTGCCATCCTCTTTGTCAGTGTCGTAACTAATACCTTATTGCCTTTCTCTACCTCTTTATTCACTTCGGACAGCAGATCATCCACCTGTCCCTCCACAGGCTTCACCTCAATCAACGGATCTAATAAACCTGTTGGCCGAATTAACTGCTCCGTACGAAGCAGCTCATGCTCTGCCTCATAATCGGAAGGAGTCGCCGAAACAAACATTACCTGATCCACCTTAGATTCAAATTCACTAAAATTAAGTGGACGGTTATCCATTGCCGATGGAAGCCGAAAACCAAAATCTACTAATGTCTGCTTTCTTGCTCTGTCTCCGGCATACATACCCCGTATCTGTGGAACGGTAATATGCGATTCATCTATAATAATCAAAAAATCATCTTTAAAAAATTCCAGCAAAGTATTCGGAGTAGCCCCCGGTTCCAAACCTGCCAACACTCTGGAATAATTCTCCACTCCGGAACAAAATCCGGTTTCCCGCAACATTTCCATATCAAAATGGGTTCGCTCACTGATTCTCTGTGCCTCTAAAAGCTTATCATTTTCCTTGAAATAAGCAACCTGCTGCTCCAATTCTTCTTCAATCTCTTCCACTGCACGGTCAATCTTTTCCTGTGCCACCACATAATGGGATGCCGGAAAAATAAACGCACAGTTAATTCCTCTCTTTACCTCACCAGTCAATGGGTCGAATTCTACCATGCGGTCGATTTCATCCCCGAAAAATTCAATCCGGATGGCATCCTCAAAGGTAGAGACCGGTAAAATCTCTAATACATCCCCATGCACCCGGAAAGTTCCCCGCTTAAAATCCATTTCATTTCGCTCATACTGGATATCAATTAAATCAGTAATCAGCTTGTCCCATTCATAAGTCATTCCTGTACGCAGGGTAAGCATCATCTCCTCATAATCCTCCGGCGAACCGATACCATAGATACAAGACACCGAAGAAATGACAATCACATCTTTCCGTTCAATTAAAGCTGCTGTTGCGGAATGCCTTAATTTATCAATCTCATCATTTATCGAGGAATCTTTCTCAATATACGTATCTGTCGACGGAACATATGCCTCCGGTTGGTAATAATCGTAGTAGGAGACAAAGTATTCCACCGCATTCTCAGGGAACATCTCCTTAAATTCTCCGTATAGCTGCGCCGCAAGCGTCTTGTTGTGGGCGATTACCAGCGTCGGTTTCTGCAATTCCTGAATGACATTCGCCATCGTAAATGTCTTGCCGGAACCCGTAACCCCTAGTAAAGTCTGGAATTGGTTGCCCTCCTTGAAGCCTTTGACCAGCTCGGCGATGGCCTGCGGCTGGTCGCCTGTGGGCTTGTAGGGGGCTTGTAATTTGAACTCTGGCATATGAAAACCTCCAATTTGTGACCGGACACTCGAAAACAGGTTTTCTCGTTGTCACGACATTCGTCAAATGCTCCTGCAAACTGGCATTTTCCTCATTGTTACCGTGCAAAAAGTTTGCCTATTCGCCCGAAATTCGTGTAATTTGATTTTCGATTCGTGAAAATGGACTTGCAAAGCAGGCGAATAAGCGTTAAAATAGCAATTACACGAATGCAGGTCACATTACGCAGTATCCTTTAGGAAAACCTTATTTTTAAAACGAAACAACACTGAATAACATCAACCAGTACAGATAGTATTATCCAGTCATTTGGTTTTTTATTATAACACATAAGTCAAAAAAAGTACAGACCAAAATCGAACTTTTGTTCTGTGTTTTTTTATATCTTCTTTATGCCATTCGGTTATACCAGTATCTTAACTTCATGCAAAAAATTCACTGATTTGTTCTATATAATTATCTTCTGAAAAATCTGTACCGCTTTCA
>CAJUBR010000048.1 GCA_910584695.1 uncultured Lachnospiraceae bacterium | reverse complement strand
AGGGCAAAGGTCTTTCCAAAACCGGAAGAACCGTAGAAGGATAAATTTCCGTCCTCTAAAAAATCAATGGAATATTCCATCTGTTCCTGCTGTTCCGGAATATCCACCAGCCCTATGGTTACCTTCAGATCATTGTCCGTATATTGATTCCCGTCCCCAACCATATCCTGACGGATATATGGACTCACCAGCATCTGCCCAAGCGGCGGCAGCCACGGACTTTTTACCCTTGGCAGATGTTCCGTTTCAAATACATTTTGAATATGGGAAACCACGGCATCTAACTGGGTTTCCTTCATCTGGTTCCCGTTATCCTGCTTACTCAAATCCTGATTCAGCAGCTCCCCCTGTCCCAGGTCATTTACCAGATAGACCCGGTCATCAGCTGCTTCTTCTTCCGTACCTCCGCTGTAGGCGGCACCACTCCATGCAGACTGAAATAATTCATAGATTTCATTATTTCCCACCTGCAGATAAGCACGTCCGGCCTGTGTGATAAAAGCAGCATCCGGGGTTTTTAAAATCTCCTTACTGTCACCTTCATTTTGAACTTTTAAAGCCAGCTTAAATTTGGAATTCGTCCATATCTGGTCATCCACAACTCCGCTGGGTTTTTGTGTTGCCAGAATCAGATGAATACCGAGACTTCTTCCGATTCTTGCGGCAGACACCAATTCCGTCATAAACTCCGGCTGTTCCTTCTTTAGCTCTGCAAATTCATCACTGATCAAAAACAAATGAGGAATCGGTTCTTTTGCCTTTCCCATTTTAAACAGCTTGTTATATGCATTGATATGGTTTACATCATACTGACCAAAAATCTTCTGCCGCCTTGCCAGTTCACTCTTAATGGATGCCATTGCCCGCATACTCTCGCTTCCATCCAGATTGGTTATCGTTCCCATTAAATGTGGCAGGTCTTTAAACAAATTTGCCATTCCCCCGCCTTTATAGTCAATCAGCAAAAATCCCACTTCATAGGGATGAAAATTGACTGCAAGGGATAATATGTAGGATTGTATAATCTCCGATTTACCAGAACCCGTTGTACCGGCAACCAAACCATGGGGGCCATGCGCTTTTTCATGAAGATTTAAGAGAACATAATCTTCCTTCGCCCTTACTCCCAGCGGTACTGCCAAAGACTTATGGGATTCATTACGGTTCCAGCGCTGTCTGATATTTAACTGTTCCGGATGTTCTACCTGATACATGTCAAAAAAGGTAATGCTCTCCGGTATTTGTGATACCATTCCCTGTTCATGCTTTAACACACTTAGGTTTCTTGCCATTCTTTCCAGATTCACATCTCCTGCATGATCAAGGGCTACTCTTTCGTTCACCATTTCTTTTTCATTTAACAGTAATTTACCGTCTGTGGAATTTTCTACCATAAAGACGGTCCCGATATATTCCGGTAAATCTGCCTGAAAATAACTGGTATATATAATGGAGAAACCCAGCTTGCTTCCATCCTTACCCAGATATTCCATAATGGAATGATCCATAATCATTTTGGGTTCATCAATCAGGAAGATATAATGGGGCAGAAATTTACTTTCCTTTTTGCTTTCCGCAAGCTTATCCTGTCTGCCCTTTAAAATCTGGGTAAGACTTCCTAATACCTGGTCCCGCATCTTATCTGAATTCACACAGCCTGATACATTGAGTGCATTTAACTTGAAATGCGGATACCAGCGCATCCACCGGAAATCTTCATCGTATTTTGCATCGTATATTACAATCATCTCAATATCATGATAACTCTGCATAAAGGCAAGCTGGGATACGATCAGCTTTAATTGTTCATGTACATTGCTTTTCTCTCCAACCAGACCCAGATGTGCCTTTTTTAAATCGACCGTAATCGGTTTATCAGGAAGAATATATGCCTCATCCTTAATTTCCTTTGCCTCTGTTAACAGTTCATCCTTATCCATAGACAGTTCTTTATAATCCAGTTCAATAGGAAAAGAAACTGTCTTACCGCTATGACCGATTACAATATGTAAAAAATCCTCATCATTACAGCTTCTTTCATAGATTCTGCTGCTCCTTTGTTCCACCATATCCGCAAGCTTATCCACTCTCGGAAAATGATAGGAATCCGCCTCGATTTCCGATTCCCTGCGGTCATATATTATTTTCCTCATTTTCAAAAGATAATTTTCATAAATCTTTTTTCTCTTTTTATTGGAACGTCTGCATTCCTTCTTATCATTTACAAATTTTACAATCGATATAATCACAGTCATTAACGTACCCGCTGCCGACATGAGTACATAAGAGCCACGCCTCATCAAAATACTGATGCATATTGTAACTGCCACCATACACAGAGGCGGAATAATCAGTTGAATGATACTCCCTTTGGGCATCTGTGCCTTTTGTGGTGGATCACTAAATTTAACGGCTTCACGGTCCACCTTCTTTATTACTCTGGGTGAACGCCGATATCTTATATTTTCTTTATATGCTTCTGATATACTTAGTGATTGGTTATTCATCCGCGTTTCCTTCCTCCTCGGTAGTATACTGTCCAGATAATGAATCAATTTTGCCCTGTAGGGCTTCGATTGCTTCACTCTTTTGTGTTCCTGTTAATTCCATATCTGCCTCTAACGCTTTCTTTTCTTTTAAATATGCATATAATAACAGTTCATCATCGGAGCACTGCATCGCTATATTTTCCGCTTCGGTAACATTTAATCTTCCCAATTGTATCCAATAGTCAAGTAACTTTTCATCTCCCTCCGGAAATAGCAATGCCAAAATATTATCCTTCTGCTCTGTCGTTAAATCTTCACTTTTCACATAGGATACTGCAAGTGCATATTTCTGCCTGCTGTTCATATCAGCCAGCCGAATATTCTGACCGGCATCAATTGCAGCAACATAATCCCCTATTATATAGCTGTCATATACCTTGAGGATTCCTGACTGCTCTTTTATCTGATAAAAATAAAGATAACCAAGTGTCCCAAAAGCCACAGCGAGCAATAAACTGGCAACCGTGATATAAATATTCTTTGAACGGTATTTGGAACGTTTTATTTCTATATTCTGATGACACTTTATATCCAACACCTCTTCATAATGTGTTTCTAACAGTTTTGTAATCGCATCCACATCTTTGGCACCATATATTTTGTTCAAAAATTCCTGTTTTTTTAACAGAGACTGCCCGCCTTTCAAATAATCCTCATAGTTATAACGCTTTTGTAAAACATATCCAATCAGTGATTTATATTCTTCTACAAAATGCTCCTGTTTTCCGGAGTAGTCATCGGAAATAACATCCTTATGCATTACATATACATTGCTTCTGTAGTCGTAATAAAGGTTTCCGGGTTCCATTGAAAATTCAAACCTTTCACGTAACTTCTCTAACAGATAAATATTACTTAGAACGGATATCTGTAATAATTTATCCTCTTTTCTTAGTTTATCCAAACATTTCATATGCCTGATATCATAAACAAACTCCAGCTCTTCTTCCTGTTCATGAATCCTGCATGGCAAAACATTTTCAACCTCCTGCTGCAGCTTGGGAAAATCATCCTCCCGTGCCGTCATATTTGATTTTTTTATCGTGAGCGTCCTTACATCCTTATCTTCTGCTTTCATTTTCTCCTCCACCTTCTAACAGATTTTTAAAATATCTGCTGTGTATATCCTGTTTTGTTCATAAGAATATTCCAGGTTTAATTGTATATGTTCCCTTACAGACCAAACGATACTCTCCTTTATATCTTGAGCCATATCAATTAAATTATTTTCGTATAAAACCTGTATTGTGTCCCCAATCCTCTGTTCCGAAGGAACTTGTATATCAAATGCTTCTCTATTGTTCTGCTCTATTGTCAACGTCAACATCATCTCTGCTTTTTTCTCCTCTATTCGTAATTTCAAACACCAGAATGCAAATAATTAATCCAATCACAATACTGAAAAGCAAAAGAAAAGAATGGTCCGGTTTTACTAACTGATCTTTTGCCTCCACAGCAATCCTCTGGTTTGTGTAAAACATACTACCGATTACCGCATCCTTTGTATTCTCTTCCGAATGACCGATAAAGCAGCGATTGACCAGATTATTTTCTTCCTTTTGTGCTGCCCTTTTCTTTTCCTCTACTATCATTTCAAAATCATCCGTAAATAACCGGAGCTGATTTAACTCCGTCAATGATGTATAATTTTCTTCTTTTTCCTTTAATACACCTGTATTTAACTCTAACCTGTTATTCATTGTTTACCCCATTAAAAATTTAATTGGGCTGCTGCAGATTTCATACAGCAGCCCTTTGCAGAATTATGCTTTCAGCTTGTTTGCGATATCCTGATCTGCATCAGAAATAATTTTGCTGATATCACGGATCTGCTGTGCCAGGTCATCAATTAATTCTTCAACCTTTTTGAAGCCCGGCTTTAAGCTTTGGAACTGGGTTTCATATGCATCACTTGCGGCACCTTCCCATGCACCACACAACTGTTTTACAAGTGACTCCATCTCCTTAACCACAGTGCTAAACTCATCACCTTTTTTGTCTAACTGTGATGCTTTCGCAGTCATCTCTGCTGGATCCATTTTAATTGTTGCCATTCTTTTTACCTCCTCTTAATTTTTTTATAACAAATCCGGATTTTTGTTCCGAATATTGTTGTTATGTTTTCCGGCAGCTATTCTGATTATCAAAAAGCTGCCCAATAATAAAATTAATATTCCCATTCCAATGAACACCGGATACTCATTGCCTTCATCTTTTGCCTGTTCATCTACAGCTATTTTCTTATCTTCAGAAATATTTTGATACTCCACCGGGGTCGTGATAAAGCTATATACTTTTTTATTCTCAAGCTCTCCCAGTCTGGAATATGACAATGCATTCGTAATATCCGTAAGCAGTATGCTGTTGGTTTCATTGATCTTCTTTCTGTTTTCCTTTATACCGGATAAATTCTGCTCCATATTAGAATGTGTTGCTTCATTTGCCTTCTTAACCGTTTCCTGCCATGCAGTCAGATTGTCCCGGCTTACTTCCTCCACTTTACCTGCATATTCCGTGTATTCTCTTTCTTTTTCTCCAACCGCGTTTTCAATACTCGAAACATTTGTATTAAAAGAATTTTCCAATTCTCCTTTTGTCCCATTATCACTATAATTGTCTATCTTGAATTGACTCAAATCAGAGTTTAAGCTTATCCATTCATTTTTCATATTCGTATAGCTGTCCATAATATTGCTCTGTACCGGCTTTAATATATCATTGACAATATTGACCGTAAGCTGTTTTTCATCTAATACTGGTACTTCACTTGTCCCTCTAAATAAAACAAGCTTTGACTCTTCCTCCTCATCGCCTGTTCCCGGCACTTCTGCTTCCGTTGAAGCTTCGCTTTCCGTAGTTTCTGTTACCGGCTGGTCATTTGTCTCTTCGTTTTCGGTTGTATCTTCTGTTGGGGCATCCCCCTTCTGTATGTTTCCCTTAACTACTATCTTGAGCTCCGGATTATAAAAATGATCTACTATCTCATTTATTTCATCCTCACTAAATTCTGTATATTGTGCCTCCGCCACATAGTTCTCAATACTTTCTCGATTCTCCGCACCATAGTAAATCAGATCATTATACAGAGATTCCTTTTGAAATTTTTTAAAGCCCGCATTTTTTTGTTTCTCTGCAGCCCTTCCAATAATTGAAATATCATCTTTCTGATACTGGGTCAGTTGATACTCTAAATCATCTAATTCAACAATACCGGAAACCTCTTTTAGATCATGTACACATTTCATTAATTGTTCAATGTCTTCCGTAGTCATCAAATACCCCGTTTTTTGAATTTTCCCTCCATCCTGTTTCACTTCATAGGGATACGGATTTTCCTTGACCTTTTCTTCCAAGCTCCTTATTTTATTGCTTAAATCTTTATACTCTTTTTTATAAGCTATATTCTCTGAACCTATTTGTTTTAGATATTGATGGGATGATAATCCTGATAGATCCAAATAGTTTTCTGCTTCTTTTTGGTCATAATTAAAGCTCACCTCATTCTTATCTGCTCTGGCAAAGGCATTTACATAATAATCCACAAAATACTCTTTATGTTTATCTGTTAAGTCATTTAGTTGTTCATTTACATATTGGTCGCAGGAAGATAAATACTCTTTAAAATTACTATCTATCTGTGTACAATTCTTCTCTTTCCATAACAATAAATCATTATTGTAAGATGAAATAAACTCCTGATATTTCTCTGCATGATCAATATACTGATTACTTTCTTCCTCGTCATCATCGATTGCATTAAGCTTTGTATCAATTGCATCCATTTCCTTATCTATTCCATCCTTGGCACTGAGTATTACATTCAATGCGTCCTGTGCTTTTTTTTCATCCTGCCTGTAAGAGCTGGAAAGTTTTGCAAAAATACCCTGAATTGTGGAATATTCCTTAGACAAATCCAAGTTCTGGATATTATGATCAACTGACTTTTCCTCTGGATAATCCGGGTCTACCACCAGATCGCTTTCCGCAAACTTTAAAATATTCTTTAAATCCGTCAGGTCATTTTCCAATATATAATCCGATTTATCCTGAACCGTATGAACTTCTTTCAACAAAGCATCTAAAAATACATACTCAATATTGGTACTCAAATCACTATTGAATGCCGTGATATCCGTAATTACTTTTTCTCTGGTAGATGCCTCTAAATTGTAATTGATTTTATACAGGATATTGCTTTTTACCGGTTCCCCGTTAATACTTTCAATATTTCTGGAAAACGTTGCCGGAATAATGATATATGCTGCATATAGTCCATTTTCCAATCCTTTACGCGCCTGTTCTAACCCCGTTACCTCATAACTGCCGTCTAAACTGCCAATAAACTCCACACCATAATTTTTAATCGAATGATCAACCTCTGTCCCTTCATCCAAATTAACCAAAGCAATCTTTTCGATTGTCAACATCTGATTTTTTTGTGCCTCACTGTTTAAATATTTCCCAAACAGTACACAGACAAAAACTATTATAAATTCCGTCATTAAAAATAAACTTAATTTTATATATTTTTTCATAGGCATCTCCTAATCTATATCTCTTTCTCTCTATTGTACCTTATTTTCCTTTTTAAAAAAACCCGCTATAGTTCCGGTTTTTATACCTATAGTTCCGGTTCTGTGAAGAAACTGTGTTCATTCCATGAAAATTTTATGTCCTCTTATGTGTGGTCTGGCTGTACCCACTTTTTACAGGAAGATCATTTTATCTGAAAAAGAGAAAAAAAGCTTTTAATAATATAGATTACATTTACAGAATTAATCAGAAAAAATGTTATATTTTTTGACAAAAAAATAGAGCCGGAAATCTGTTTTTCAGATTTCCGGCTTATGATTTTCATTTAAATACCACTGTATAATAATTATTTTATTTCCGCAAGAATATCTTTTTGCATATCCGGATTAAAAATACCCGATCGTATCATTGCAATCTCATACTTATATGGTGCATAGGATTTCTTCGCATCATCAGGGTCTTTCACATATGGTGTCTCTAAAATCTTCGGAACCTTCATAAAATCCTTATGATTCATAATATACATCAATGCGTCAAATCCAATCTGTCCGAATCCAAAATTTTCATGTCGGTCTTTTCCTGCTCCCGGAACATTTTTACTGTCATTCATATGAAAAACAGCAATCTGGTTCTTTCCAAGCAGTCTGTCAAACTGCTCTATCACACCGTCAAAATCATGAATAATGTCATATCCTGCATCACTGGTGTGACAGGTATCAAAGCATACCCGGAGCTTATCGTTATGCACCACCTTATCATATATCATGGCAAGCTCCTCAAAGTTTCTTCCGATCTCACTGCCTTTCCCTGCCATCGTTTCCAACGCAATATGTACCTTTGTATCTTTTGTCAGTACAGCATTGATTCCCTTTGCAATCTGCTCTACCCCTGCCTCCACTCCGGCTCCAACGTGGGAACCGGGATGCAGAATCAGCGTATTGGAACCCATTGCCTCTGTTCTTGCCAATTCCAATTCCAAAAATTCCACTGCAATTTCAAAGGTTTCCGGTTTTACCGTATTGGCAAGATTGATAATATACGGGGCATGAACTACAAATTCATCCATTCCGTATTCCTTCATCATTTCCTGTGCTTCTTCTATCCGAAGCTCTGCAATTTCCTTCCGCTTCGTATTCTGCGGTGCACCAGTATACAGCATAAAGGTATTGGCTCCAAAACGGACGGCATCCTTTACCGAGCCCAACATCATTTCTTTTCCGCTCATACCCACATGGCATCCTAATTTTAACATTATCTCCTTCTTTTCCATATGCTTACTCCCTGCTTTGTTCTTTTGCATAAGCCACCCTGTCCGTAGCAGTTTTCACGATAGCCACTGGCAGATTTCCTTTTGCCAGTAATTTCTCATAGAGTTTAGCCGCCTGTTCATACTCTTTCATCTGAAAATGATATTCTGCCAGCGTATCTAAAACTGCGATATCCTTTGCCATATATTGTTCCAAATACGGAAACCCGTCCTGATACAGTCTTCTTGCATCATCAAGATTTCCCGTTTTCAGACAGACCGCTAATCCATTATTAAAAAACAATTTTACCAGCGTGCACTTCCTTGCACTCTTTTTATTCTTAATACTATGTATATATGCTGCATCTGCTTTCACAAAAGTCTGCAATGCCATATCGTCCTGATTCATTGTTTGATAGTAACATACCAGATTTAACCAGTACGGCGTGCCGACCTTCACGCTCTTAATCGTTTCGCCATATTCTTCTGCTGCCTGAAAAAAATGTGTTGACATTCCCTCGTTTTTAAAAATCGGATATATTTTCCCATATAACTGCTGCCAGTAAATCAATTCCTTTACCAGAAGAAACAGCACCGCAATTCCCAATATCACCACTGTTCCAACAAGATGTTGTTCAAATTCTTCCCATGTATAGTGAAAAACCGTCTTCATGAACAATTGAAGAACAACACCCCACATAACAACTAAAATGTATGCCATAATATGTGACAAAATAATTCTTCCTTTCGAAATCATTTTTCCGTATCCTTTCTTTATCATAAGTTGATATTCAGTTCCACCGGACAATGATCTGAGCCAAGGACGTCCGTCAGAATCTTTGCATCCTTAAGCTTATCCTTTAACACTTCAGATACCAAAAAATAATCAATCCGCCATCCCGCATTTTTTTCTCTTGCCCGAAAGCGATATGACCACCAGGAATAAATCCCCTCCTGTTCCGGATAAAAATAACGGAACGTATCCACAAAACCACTGTCTAATAAAATGCCAAACTTCTCCCTTTCCTCATCGGTAAAGCCTGCGTTTTTACGATTTGTCTTGGGATTCTTTAAGTCGATTTCCTTATGTGCCACATTCATGTCTCCGCAGACAATCACCGGTTTGGTTTCCTCCAGTTTCTTAAGATATGCCAAAAATGCATCCTCCCATGTCATACGATAGTCCAGTCTTGCCAATTCATTCTGGGAATTTGGAGTATATACCGTTACCATATAAAAATCCTCAAACTCTAATGTAATCAGCCTTCCCTCCTTATCATGTTCCTCAATTCCCATTCCGTTTGCCACAGACACAGGCCTTTTCTTTGTAAAAACAGCAGTTCCAGAATATCCTTTCTTCTCGGCATAATTCCAATACTGATGATAGCCGGGCAAATCCAGTTCTAACTGCCCGGCCTGCATTTTTGACTCCTGAATACAAAAAATATCCGCATCTGCCTCTTTAAAAAATTCCAGAAATCCCTTGCCCACACAGGCACGGATTCCGTTTACATTCCAAGAAATGAACTTCATATTCTTACCGTCCGGAACAGAACTGCTTAAACGTACTGCAATTCTATTTCTTCTACTCCTTTCCCACAAACCTTTTCTACATAATTATCTCCCTCTCGGATTCATTTTATTCTGCCGTTACAATGGAAACCGTTGCAGATGTCCCTAACCGGTCGGCACCGGCCTGAATCATAGCCTTTGCTGTTTCCAGATCACGGATTCCCCCGGAAGCTTTTACCAGAACCCTCTTATGGGGAAGCCCTGTTTCTTTTTCCAGTACCTCCGCCTTTGCATCCACAGTCTTTCTCATTAGCACAATATCTTCCACGGTTGCTCCCCCTGTACTAAATCCAGTTGAAGTCTTCACAAAATCTGCTCCTGCCTCCACCGCAGTCTCACAAGCTTTTATTTTCTCCTCTTTTGTCAAAAGGCAGGTCTCGACAATCACTTTTAAAGTAATCTCTTTTCCCATTGTATTATGGGCACAGACCTCCTTTACCTCTGAAATATCTTTTTTCACCGTTTCCCAGTCTCCATCCTTAACAGCTCCCACATTGATCACCATATCAATTTCTGTTGCACCATCCTCAATTGCCGTCAAAGCTTCAAATTTCTTCGCTATGGTGCTCATAGCCCCTAGTGGAAATCCAACCACTGTACAGACCTCAACATCTGTATCCGCCAGCAGACAGGATACCTGTTTCGTTCTTGCACCATTCACACAAACCGATGCAAAATGATACCGGACGGCCTCCATACAGATTGCATTCACATCCTCTTCTCCTGCATCTGCCTTTAAAATTGTGTGATCAAAATATTTACTAAATTCCATATCTTATTTCCTTTCCCTAACACTCTTATAACCCTAATGCCTCTTTTGCCAGCCGGTCGGCCATCTCATTATACGTCACTCCGGTGTGGGCCGCCACCTTCTGAAAAGAAATGGCAATCTCCTTCCGTTTCTCGGCAATAAAAGCCTGATAACGTTTTGTTCCCGGCTTATTTGCCTTCCAAATACCATTTGCCCATTTCTCGATTCCCTCATAATCATAATAAATGGTAATCCGCTGATACCCATGCTCAACCGCCCAGTTAATTGCCTGCTCACTTCCAAGAATTTCGCCTGCTACATTACGCATACCTACATAATCCTCATCGTTTCCGCTTCCGTTTAACGTAATCACTTCTTCCGAAAACACCATTGCACATCCATATGCATAACGCTTCCGGCTATCTTCATAGCTGCCATCCACATAAGCAATTAAATGCTGCTTTGTACTGACCGGTTGCACCTCTTCTATATTCCTTATGCCATCACCAAAAACGGACACATCCCTCTGTCCTCCTGTTCCGTTCACCTTTTCAATAAACTGTTCTGCCTCCTGTAACGTTGGAAAGCTCTTATATACCGCTCCTGAAAATTGCTGCACCTGTGCCTTACAATCCTCCCATGTAAAATAGATTCCGGGTGTCCTTCCCCTTGCTACCGCATAATATTTTTTTGCCATATCAAATTCCCTCTAAATATCAACGTATCATCACACTAATGCTTCGCCCTGACTGTCTCCCACTCGTCATATCTTATTTCATATTGTTCATTTAACCATGCTACCGCCTGTTCCTTTCCTTCCATATCAAAAGGAAACGTCTTGGTAGTCTTTGCCTCTCCGGGAGTGGCTTCATAACAAAAGGGCTCTGGCCACACTGTCACTTCAAATACAGCCTCCCCCTTCTGATCCGGAGGTGTTAAAAACACATCTTCCATCGGATTTCTTGCAATCCGGAAACGCATTCCCCGATGGCTGCCCAAATATGCCTGTCCATGCTCGTAGTACGTAATTCCATAAGAATCCTTGTTTTCGATTCGGATTATTTTATCTTCCATACATATTTCCCCTCCATTCAAAAATACTATCCAAATATCCGTGCAAGTACGGCTACTCGGCTTCCTACTCATAAAAATGCGGCACACTACTCCTCGTCCACATAGACATGATACACTTCTAATTCTTTCTTTACCTGCTCCCGCAGTTCAGGTTTTATCTTTAACATCTTCTGGATATCTTTAAGACCGTTCAGGCGCAGTTCTTCATTATACGTAATCTGTTCTCGCAGCTTCTGGCGCCTTACATTCAATGAATGTTTTACTTCTACCATTTCCCTCTTATCGATCAATGCCCTTGACTGTTTTGTCCATATATCAGGATCCTTAATACCATGTGAAAATAAAAGCTTTGTAAGCTGCTCGCAATGTTTGTGCAGGTCACCTGCAGTCCTCTGATACTTTCTTACTTCATCTACCATAATCAAGTACTGGTCATACAGATATTCTAATTCCCTCAGGTTTTTAATATTGTATTTGCCATAAAGATATTCCAGAGTAGAAGTGTTATTAACATATTTAATCTTAACCTTATTTTCCAGATTAATCGCCCTGTTTTCTTTTATCTCACACAGCTTAAATTCATATGATAATCTTTTATATACCACTACCGTCATAGCTGCCAATCCTGCTATCACAAGTAAAATCAGCAGAATCGGTAAAATCAGACTTGTATTCGTAAATACTCCGATCAATGCAAGAATTAACACGGAAAGAATGGACAATGCACCAAAGCCGGAAATAAAAGTCCTAAGTTTTCTCTGCTTTTCTCCAATTGAGAACTGCGTATATTCCAGAGAATTTCGTTCTGCCTCTAAATGCTTTAAATCCCTTTTAATTTTAAGATCCATATCCTCTAACTCTTTGAGTTTTCCAAAAACTTCCCTTAAGTCCTTCTCCAGACCTTGTATCATACGAAAATTCGCATCACTAATCCGATCGTCCGCATGCAGAAATTCAGAAGTCTCATTCTCTAACAATGCAATTTTCCCGGCAATATCAGCAATCTCTCCCTGAATATTTTGTGGAAGTTCTTCAATCGTTTGGATATCCTGAAAATAAGAAGTCACCATATCATATTCCACACGCAGTTCTTCCATCTGATAGGTGGCATCTATGATCTGGTCACATTTATATGCTACATCATCTTTTGCTCCATTTCCATTCTCTTCCTTCTGCTGTACCAAAAAATTATCAATACTCTCATATTCAAATGCCTCTTCTGTAACCTCTGCTTTTGTAAAAAGGTCTTTGACCGTGTTTAATAAACCCATTAATCTTACACTCCTTAGACAGTCTGCTCTCTAAATTCGGATTTTAGCTCTTCGATCACCGTATCCATCCGCTTATTAAAATCCGTTAAATTATTCTTCTTATAGTGAAAAATCGCCTTTTCCATCCGGTGGTAAATCGGAGAAGCCACTACATCTTCCTGTGCATCCTCAATCGCATCATACAGATTCTCCATCATATCTTCCACACCATAATATTTTGCAAGAACCTCTACATCTGCCCGTTCCTTCATGGTTGCCATCAGCATCAGATACTCATAAATCGAACCGACATTTTGCGTCAGTTCAAATGCCCTCAGATAAGATTCCATCGCTTCCTTCAACTCAAAATTATTCGCAAGTGCAACCGCCCTGTTATGATAAATGGAACCTAAAAGTTTTGTATTTTTTATATCAGGATACTGTTCCAAAATCTCATCATAAACAGAGACCGCTTTCAGGTATTTATGATATCTCAAAAACCCGTCCGCCTGCATTTTCCGAAACTGCGAAGGAGTCATTCCCTTCATACGTTCCATCCTGAAAATAAATTCCTTCACCTCCGGAATCGTATAATATTCCTTATACGTGAGGATCGCCGTACATAAATCGGTCAAATCAGAAGTCTCCTTTTCCTTTATCTTCCTTAAATCCCGTGCTAGCTCCGGAAGTTTTAACCCGTCTTCCATCCAGTTAAACATCCGTGTTGATATATATTCTTCGGCAATCAATGCAATATTATTATAAATATAATAGCAAAGTTCCTCATACGAAAATACTTCTATCTTCGTATTGGGAAAAATATATGAAGTTGTTGACGGCTGTGTTTCACATAATATGATCCTTCCCATGCTGCCACCTCACTTATTATTTTTTATATCGAAAATTCTTTCCTGTATATTTTATTTGTTGTGGGATATATTTTTCCAAATCCTACATCCCGGATCACAATGGCTCCGGTCTTTTCATCAAACAACTCCACTTCAAGCGATAGCTTCGTTGTCTTGGGTGCCCGTTTCGGCAACCCGTGAACCTCGATAATCTCTTTTTGTGTTTCCTTTGTCACTTTATCCCGATAAACAATATCAATCCGATTCGTATCATCTAAGAATAATGTAACCTTCCCCTTCATGTTGTACCATTCTCTTCCTCCAAGTGCAATAGGGTAGAATTGAGTTCTTCCCTCCATATCGCCAATATAGATTCCGATATCAAACGGCATACTGCCTTCTGTGCAAAGAATACAATCCTTACCCGTCTCATAAGCCCCGAATCTTGCATGGTAACAAGCTCCCTTTGTATAAATATTCTGCCCCATAAAAACTCTTTTTCCATCACAAAGCACCTTTGTAGATTCTTCAATCCATTGATCATTAAATCCCGGTCCAGTCAGATAAACGGTTGAAATATACGTCTCTTTCATCTTTGCCCTTGCGAGATCTGCAAAGAGCTGATCCAGTTTTTCTATATCCTCAAAGAGCATTCCGTAAGTAATCTCCTCTTTCATATCCTGATGCTGCAAATAAAATATCTTTGTATTTCCCTGATGCTTTTTATCAATGCGGTAATACTCCATTCCCTCCGTTCCGTATTCAAACATGGCAACACTGTTGTTCCGCAGTTTTTCATCCTGATTCATTACATACTGAAAAAATGCATTCTGATGACTCATAATATAAAAACTTTCCTTTGGAAGCCCAAGCTCTTCACGAAGCCTGCCAAGTACTTGATAAACTTGCGGCTGATACGTTTCCAAGGCAATCGTCAATGCACGGAGTTCATATTCTTCTGACTTTTTCAAAAATTCCTCTATATGTGTTTTTAACAAAATGAACAGCAGATCCTCATATGTATAATCCTGTTCTTTTATCACCACATGCTCGGAAGAACCGATGTTTTCCACAATATCCTCTATCACGGTTCCTTCTTGTTCGAAACGTACCTGACTGACCTGATTGCCAACATACCATTTCCGCTCTTTTTCCGAATAAAACATAACATTGGGCATCTGATATGTCTCCGTATTATTCTCTTGACAAATAGATTCCGGTTCCTGCTTATCTTCTCTGAAATAACTAATCTGAATATTCTTCTTACATAAGTCAAGACCTAAAAAAATCTCTTTCATTTGTTAGCCTTTCTTTGCTGTTTTTCGCTGCTTCCATTGTCCCTTTTACTCTGTCAATTCCAGATTCTCCTCCACCACTGCGGAAAGCTTTAAATATTTATCTATTTTATCAATCAATAACTGATTTTCTCCGATTTCCTGATTCAGCAGCATGGAATTTAACATTTCAAAACGGTTTTCATATTCCTCTGTCTCACCTTTCGCCTTCATACCTTCACTCTCATATACAGAGGTATACTTTGCATTTTCCTCCTGCATCTGATACAAAAGATTTTCTCCGTGAAATAATACAAATTCTTTTATATAATATCCCGGTAAAATTTCTAACATTCTTGCTTTTCTATTACATTCCGGCTTCTCTACACCGGACTGGATTGCATATTGGAAAGAAATCTGTCTGCCCGCCTTATCCTTTGTGACCACATAAGTCATTAAAAACAAATCCTTTGGAAGTTTTAAATATTTTTTAAATCCTCTGAAAAACGGAAGCAGAATACCACGTTTTAAAAAATATTCTGTCTTTTGTTTCACCCATGCAACTTCCTCTTCCTCCAATCTGACTTTCCGGCTGAAAAACAGCAGCATTGCTGCAAACAGCATATCATCCTCTAAGGCTTCCGCCATCATCTGCCGATACAACATTTCAAAAAATGAATCCGGTACTTCCAGATTCTCCACCAGATAAGCAAATGCTGCACGCTTAAAAAATGCCTTAATCACCATGCCCCTGCGTTTTTTATTCACATATTCCGTAAACACTTTAAATACATCCTTATTCCACTGTTCTGTATATAACATTTCACAAAGGATGTTTTCTTCCAGTAAATCCAGTCTTGTCAAACGGTTTGCAGCACGTTTCCAAAGCTTAAGCATATCTTTTAATCCACTTTGGTAGTAATCTACTAGATATCCCAGAATCTCCGGTGTTTCCTGCCCCATCTGATAAAGATGAACCGCTGCGGAAATCAGACATTCATCCTTCGCATACTGTGAAAATTTATGCATTGTTTCCACAAGACGCACCAGATACTCTGCCGAAACACCCTGATATCCAAACCGTTTTACAGCTTCGTATGCCTTATCATAAAATTCACATTCCAATAGATAATTTATAAATTCTACTGCCTGTTCTGCAGATACATAATCCAAATCTACCCGGTCAAGATAACTCTTTAAAATATCAAGGTCCAAATGCTCATGATAATAACGCACAATTCCAAAAATTGCCTGTTGCTTTGTTTCCCGACTGATTTCTTCAAACGAAAGCAAGTCTCTGGCAATATTAACCTCTCTTGCATCCGTTGCATCATAAGCCTCTGCTTCATCATAACGATACAGTGCATAACGGTAATCATCTGCCGCATATTGCTCCAATAAATCTATATAGGCTACTTCATCCACCAGCTTTTGGAGTTTATATGGAATCGTGCTGATATACCGGTTCTTTTCCCCGTCTACTAAAGAAACCACAGCAGACTCCGTAATCATATCTACATAGGCAGCCCGGTTCACCACCGGTACGATCACCTCATCCTTTAATTCCCTATGAGACACAATCACTGCAATAATATTGTCATTTGCCACCGTCAGCTTCCGTTTAAAGATTACGTTTACAAGACTAGCTGCATAATTTGGTCTGACCGACAGCGGCTTTAAGAATTCGCTGTACAAAATACTGAGATCATCGCTCATGGCTCCCTTTATAATCTGACCTTCCATAAAAGCCTCCATATTGGGAAGATAATCTTCATATTGTCCTAAATACTGGCGTTTATTGACAATGATATTAGCATACAAATATGCATACTCTTTATCCGATAATAACCCTTTATAATTAAAATACCGGAGAACAGAATCTGGTATTAAATCATAACGGCTCCGGTCCATGCTTCGCAGATAATTTTCCTGAATTCCGACAATCTTATAACCGCATTTAATTCCTTCCAGATAATATGCATGATAACGATGCTCTATTTTGTTTCCCCGAATCAGCATTTTGCATATAATCCGTATGATATCCGGTTTCTTTCTCAAATCGTAAACATTGCAAAGAAGGGAAAATATTTGTGTTTGGAAGTCCTTCTCTCTGGAAGCCAGCTGCAAAAATTCCTCTTCTGCTTCTTTACTCAAATAATGGTTCTTCAATCCAAACCGCACTGCAGCCAGCTCTACGGCTGACAATTTTTTTAACAGTAGTGGTTCTTCGTTTATTAAATCACAAATTTCAAGAGCAAGCAAAGGACTTTGGTATCCTCCCATAAAAAGCCCCTCTATCTGTGCAAACAACCATTGTTTATCCTTTTGATATCGTTCGTCTAAATAAATTAAAAGCCAGAAATAAAACAGCTTATCCTCTTCCTTTTTCAATGCCCTTTCTATCTCTTCACAAGCTACTACAATCTGTCTGGTATCCTTTGAAAGCAATGCCTTAAGATACAGATAGTAACAATGCTCTCTTGGACCCTCCAGTGCCTTATCCATATCCGCTTCCATTCTGCGGATCTCCTGCCGTGCTTCCTCCTCTTTTTCTGCAAGAATGCTCATATGCAGCAGTCCCAGCTTATATATCCCCGTTTCCGGATCAAATGCAATCAGATTGCCTAAAACTTCCCTTGTTCTTTTAATAAAAACAGGAAGTGTCAGCATTCCGATCCGGTAATCCAGATAATTATGTATCAACGCTGCCAGTTCCAATTTTTTTAATTTTCTGTCATGATTCCTGTGAATCAGTACCCTGGAAACCTCTTTCGGTTTTTGGATCAGGATATCAAGAATAATCTTTTGATATGTATTTTCTAAAATAATATGTCCCGTTGCTGTTTCATTTTCATCTAACTGTCCAGGGTCTAATGTATAACTCAATATACAGGTATCATCCGAAAAATCCATACTACAGATTTCCGGCCGATGCACCGTAATAAACTTTACATCACTATAAACCTTCATCCTACAGTATCCCCATGTATTTTTATGAAGAACGATCTGATGACTTTCGCACATCTTTGGAAAATGAAACTGAAACCGGTTATGCTCTACCTGTAAAGTGAGTACACGCTTCTTATGGATATAGACAAGAAACTCCTCTAATGCCTGATCCCGGTTCAGGGAATCCTTCAAAGAATGATATGCCTCTATATAATCTTCATGATTAGAAAGCAATGTACGGGGAAATTCATCAGAATGAAAAATCTGTAATGCCCTGTTCCAATCCTCTTCTGCCAATGCACAAAATTTCATCAAATCTTCCAGTGCCGCACCATTTACATCAATAAAAGGAGCCACAACCTCTATATTATACGGAATATCCCATTCTGCCCCATTGCCAATTACATGAATCGTGCCTTCAAAAATACTGCCGCGCCGCTTACCGGATGCATCAAAGGTATACGCAATCTCTCCCTTTCTTCCAATCAGACTATGTTCTTTAAAACACAGGAAATAAGCATCATCATATACCATCATCTTCATAGGAATGTCATTTTCTGATATTACTTCGATTCTTCCTGTATAAATGCTGCCAGATTCTATCTTTAGCTGTAAATAACTTTGGGATAGCTTTACCTTAGGGTATTCTACAAAGAAATCACCTTTGGCGTACTGTTCAACTTTGCTCTTCATATGTACTCCGTTTTTTCTTCTTGATGTTTCCATATCCTCAATGCTATAATAAAGAATATATATTATTATAGCAAATTTTATCCCACATTGAAAGACAAAATGGAAAGAAGGTATTTTTTATGGGTATTGTACAGGAAGCCTTTCACGGAAGCGACCTTGAGGTGATCGCCAAGCATTATCATATGGATAAAGATTCTATTATCCCATACGCATCAAATGTAAACCCCCTTGGTATTTCACCAATGGCACGTCAGGCATTAATTGATAATATTGATGCGATTAAGGCATATCCCGACAGAGATTATATTTCATTAAAAACTTCTATTGCCAAATACTGCAAAGCGGCTCCGGAACAATTAATTTTAGGAAACGGTACATCGAATCTGATTCGCCTTATCTTAGAAACCATATCCCCTGCCAAAACCATGATCATTGCTCCAACCTATGCAGAATATGCAAGATCAGCAAAATTAGTAGACAGTGAAGTAGAAACTTATATGCTTAAAAATGAAGATGACTTTGTACTGGATGTTGATTTGTTTTTAAACGCACTCAATGAATCCCTTGAATTACTAATTATCTGTAATCCAAATAATCCTACCGGACAGGCATTGACCAACGCACAGATCGAATCGATTTTAAAACGGTGCTTTGATTTAGATATCCAGGTCATGATAGATGAAACCTATGTGGAATTCGTCAAAGACGTAGATGAAATTTCCTCTATTTCATTAACACAAAAATATACCAACCTTGTTGTCCTCCGGGGCGTTTCCAAATTTTTTGCAGCACCGGGTATCCGCCTTGGCTATGCCGTTACAAGCAACAGACAATTATTAGAGGCTACCTCTAACGGTAAAATCCCATGGAACATTAATACCTATGCCTCCGTTGCCGGAGTCATGTTCGAAGATGAACATTATATTAATCTGACCAAAAGCTTAATTCAAACAGAAAGGAATCTGATCTTTTCTGCACTTTCCAGCCGTAAAACTATAAAAGTGTTCAGACCATCTGCTAATTTTGTACTGATCAAGCTGTTAAAAGAAGATCTGACTGCTTCAGAGGTTTTTGACTATTGTATTAAAAAGGGCTTTATGATACGGGACTGTACGGATTATGCCGGTTTGGGAGAAAAATATATACGGTTTTGCTTCATGAAGCCAGAGCAGAATGACAATGTGGTAAATACCATATTGGAGATTGTGTGATGAAACCTAAGTGGAATTATTAACCTATCAGAACTTTACCAGGAGGAAACGCTATGGCACAAATTAATGTAAATCATCTTACCTTCTCCTATGAGGGAACTTTTGACAATATTTTTGAAAATGCATCTTTTTCCATTGATACAGATTGGAAATTAGGTTTTATCGGACGAAACGGAAAAGGGAAAACCACCTTTTTGCAGCTTTTGCTCGGAAAATACCCATACAACGGAAGTATCAGCACCAATATGGCATTTGATTATTTTCCGTATGTCATTACGAAACAGCAAATACAGCTTCCGGCTTCACAATTCATAGAAGATCTAAAATATTCCTGTGAGCTGTGGCGGGTCATATGTGAGTTGGAGCAGTTATCCGAATCCGCTGAAATCCTATACAGACCCTTTTACACCTTAAGTCCGGGAGAACGTACGAAGATCCTGCTGGCCGTTTTATTTTCGGGAGAAAATGACTTTTTACTAATCGATGAACCGACAAATCATTTGGATCAGGACGCCAGAGATACTGTTAAAAATTATTTGTCTTCAAAGAAAGGTTTTATTCTCGTATCCCATGACAGGGATTTACTGGATGCCTGCATTGACCATGTTCTGGTCTTAAACAGACAGACCATCGAAGTCCAAAACGGCAATTTTTCCAGTTGGTGGGAAAACAAACGGCGGAAAGACCAATTTGCAGCAGCAGAAAACGAAAAGCACCTCAGAGAAATCAAAAAACTAAAACAGGCATCAGCACGTGCTTCCGGATGGGCTAACCAAAATGAAAACTCAAAGATCGGTTTTGACCCTATAAAAGAACATGATCGCAGTATTTCTGCCAGAGCTTATATTGGTGCAAAAACTAAAAAAATGCAAAGCAGGGTAACATCCATGAAAAACCGGATAAACCAGGAAATCGAAGAAAAAGAGGGGCTTTTAGTGGATTTAGAACAGCCCATAGATTTAAAGATCATGCCCCTTGTACACCATAAAAAAATACTGGTAAATGCCACAAATTATTCCCTCAAATATGCAGACAGAAAACAGCCGGTCTTTATGAATCTAACATTTTCTATTCATCAGGGCGACCGGATAGCCATTCACGGTGCAAACGGGTGCGGAAAATCCACCCTGATCAAAATGATCTTACAGCATTCAGGTAATGCAGATACTCCCCTGCCTGTAACGGAATCGGGAATTTGCGAAACAGCCTCCGGATTAATCGTTTCCTATGTGAATCAAGATACTTCTATGCTAAAAGGCAACATTGGTAAATTCTGTACGGAGCAGAATCTGGACGAAAGTTTATTTTGTGCAATTCTAAGGCAGCTTGATATAGAGCGTGTACAATTTCTTAAAAATATGGAAGCTTTTTCAGAAGGACAAAAAAAGAAGGTACTAATTGCCGCAAGCCTGCTGACTCCGGCACATTTGTATATATGGGATGAACCGCTAAATTATATTGATGTATTCTCCAGAATGCAGATTGAAAAATTACTGTTGCACTATCAGCCAAC
>CAJUBR010000047.1 GCA_910584695.1 uncultured Lachnospiraceae bacterium | reverse complement strand
CGATATTAAAAAGAAAGGAACGTGTGATAATTAACTTCCTAATTATCATACAAGGTGTATATGAAGAAAAGAAGTATTGGAAAGCTATGTGTGATACTGTCGGCGGTTCTGCTTGTAGCAGCCGGCGTGATCCTCTGGGGATTGCAAAAAGAGGAGTTTAAAGAACTGGCGTATGGCTATGGACCTTTGAATACCATGGAGCTTGATGATCTGGCAGTGTCCAATGATCATGAAAGTACCTTTTTTGTAGAGAAAGGGGAAGAGTTTCAGATCAGAGGAAATCTGATCATTATGCAGGGAACAGTAAGTGTTACCATCCGAATGGGAAATCAGGTGCTGATGCAGGCTGTTTATGAGGAGGGAGAACATAAATATGAAACGGACATCCTGAACAGCAAAGCGGTAAGAGTCAGTGGTGCATCAGAAGGGAAAATTGATGATGATAGCGAAACCGTATACCGGTATCTGGGAACAGTAATCGTGGAACTGGAGGTCTCTGATGATGCACAAGGTCAATACGGGCTGGGATATTACAGGAGACGAAATAATTTTCAGAAGTTTCTAAATCAGATTACAGAACAAACCAAAAGCAGAAAAGAAAAGGAGTAGGAGTCATCCGATGCAGAGTAAAAACTATAAAAAAACCGCTTTCATGGATGCTGTAACAAAAAAATGAAAAAAGCACTTGCATTTTAAAAACATTTCAATTATAATTTAATACTGTCAGCGGTTGAATGACTGCTAACGATGGATGGATTCCCGAGTGGCCAAAGGGGACAGACTGTAAATCTGCTGCATCTTGCTTCGGTGGTTCGAATCCACCTCCATCCAGGCAATCAATTCACTTCGTGAATTGGTTACAAAACGGGAAACTCAGCGCATGAAAGAAAATGCTACGCATTTTGCGCTTCGAGTAGGCAATCAATTTGCTACGCAAATTGGTTACATTAAATGCCGGCGTGGCGGAACTGGCAGACGCACAGGACTTAAAATCCTGCGGGACTTATACTCCCGTACCGGTTCGATTCCGGTCGCCGGCATTGGAATGCCGAATGGATTATTTTTTAATTAATATGTGTGTGTAGCTCAGCTGGATAGAGCACTTGGCTACGGACCAAGGTGTCGGGGGTTCGAATCCTCTCACGCACGTATATATAAAACCTTTAAGACTACTACAGTTTTAAAGGTTTTATTTTTTACTCTATGAAGATTTCCTTCGGTTTCCAGCTATCAGATAAAAAGAGATTTTTTGTAAGAGGGAATGGATAAGGAAAAGGACGATTTCATGGAGCTTTCATCCTATATGAATCTCTCATGGAATCGTCCTTATGCTATGTAATAGAAGGAATTAATCTTAAATCATTCTAATAGATTATTATTGAAATTGAACCAATGTAAGCATACTGATACCTTCATCATTTTTATCAAATGCAAGGTTAATCTTTATTTCGTCTTCTCCATTTTTTACTGAATAGACCAGATAGGTGCGGTCTCCCGTACTCCAACTATCATCTGCATTACCGTAAGCGGCAGTCGCATCCTCCATAGTACTTTCCCAGGTAATGCCTTTTGGAAGAATTATTTTCACTTTTCCGGATTTAGAGAGGTCAAAAGTATCAATCGGGGCTTCTTCTAAAGCAACCTTTTGATCTGTGTTATTTAAAAAGGAAACGCTCATTCGTTCGCTGTAGTCTCCATTTTCTTTCTTGATATTGGTTGCATTGGTTCTGGCACCAGGTTCAAGAGAGGATACATTTTTTGTTGCTGCTTCGTCAAATTTCCAACCCGCACTTATTAATTCACTTACATTGAGAGGGGCAGTGTAGACCTTTCCGTCTAAATAAAATTTGCATGATGTAATGCTTTCTCCCAAATCCCCCTGTACTTGTGAAATTTCTTCTGCTGTAGCCTGATAAGAAGAAGTTTTCCCTTTGTCATTTCCGTTGGAACGATTGGCACCACGCATAAATAATAAACCAACTACCAATACGACGACTACTAGTACGACAGATACTGCTTTTTTCATAATTCATTCTCCTTGTGTAAATAATTATTTTTAAAATACGTATTGTTTATAATAAGAAAAAAGGGCATTTCTGTCAAGATGATTTATCTGTTTTAGACCTGCTATTGCCTTTCAATGACTATTTTCTGCACCTAACGACTATTGGATTATGTGTGAATCATAAGAAAATATTTCATAAATATGTATTTTAGTGTATAATATAAAAAGTTATATGTTTTAAAGACATGATTGTAGGAGGAGAAAATGATAGAAAGAGCAGCAGAAATCTGGAGCTACAGGATGATGCCCAATAAAATGTTAGAATTAGTAAAGAATCTTGGTAATATGGAACAGGAGGGAACCGGTTATTATGTAGAAAGTGAATCTGAGATGATTACGATATTGGAATACTTAAATTATAATGAAACAACCAATATAACGGAATCTATGCGGGAGCAGATAGATAAAGCCGTTAGGGAATTAGAATCCAGACAGTTAGGATTAAGAGAGTGAAGATGAAACGGTAATGCGGATAGGATAGTTTGAAAGTGAATGAGTGTGGTACATATGGAATGTTTAAAGGTGAAAGAGGTAGAATTTGGATCAGGAGTGCCCAAAATTTGTGTCCCCATTGTAGCGGTAACAAGAAAAGAAATTTTAGAAATGGCAAAGCAGGTGATTGCAAAAAAGCCGGATTGTATTGAATTACGAATTGACTGGTATGAAGATGTGGGGAATCCCGATAGGATATTAGAAATATTGAAGGAATTACGGAATCTTATAGGTGATACGGTATTGTTATTTACCCTTCGAACTCAAAGAGAGGGTGGTGAAGCTGATATTTCCTGTAAAGATTATAAATTATTATCTGAAAGGGTGTGTCAAAGCGGCTGCATTGATATGATAGATGTGGAGGCATTTATGGAGGAAGGTCTGCTTTATACGATCAGCAAGACAGCACATGAATACGGGGTTTATGTAGTGGGAAGTAATCATGACTTTATTAAGACACCACCGGAGGAAGAGATTGTAAAAAGACTGCAGTTTATGGATAGAGAGGGTGCGGATATTCCTAAAATTGCAGTTATGCCACGCAGCACAAGAGATGTACTGAGCCTGTTATCCGCTACATTGCGTTATCGGGAAACTGGGGGAAAGAAACCGGTTATTACGATGTCAATGGGTAAAAATGGGGTAATTAGCCGGCTGGCCGGTGAGATATTTGGTTCGGCGGTTACTTTTGCAACGGCCGGGAAGATATCAGCACCAGGGCAGCTCGCTATAGAAGATGTGAGGAAAACACTGGATATTTTGCATCAGGGTTAAATAAGTGATTGGTTAGGGGGCGGAATTGAAAAAGAGGAGGTTTCATATGGGAGAAAATAAAGAAAAAATATCAGCAGGACAAGTAATTGGAAATATTTTAGAGGGAATCTGGACGATAATTAAACTGGCAGTTTTTATTGGAATTATCACCGGAGTTGTCGGCTTTTTGCTTTCAAGAAATTTGATGATTCGTGGGCGAAACGGCAATCGTGAATCCGTAAAAGGAATGACGGCTTCTAAAAGCGTTGGGACCAATAAATCTAATGAGGACGAGAAGGTCAAGGAGTGGCTTAAAACCGTTAAGCGGGAAAAGATAACATTAACAGCAGATGATAAGAAAATTCTTGTGGCACGTAAGATTGTAATGGATGAACAAAACAATAAGTGGGTGGTTGTTCTGCATGGCTATAATGGCAGTATGGAAGATATATATGATATTGCGATGCATTATGCCCTCAATGGATATAATGTTTTAATGCCGGATTTACGTGCGAATGGCGAAAGTGAAGGCTCATTTCTGGGTATGGGTTGGACAGACCGCCTGGATGTCATCAATTGGATTGATGTTATTTTGGAGGAGAATCCATCAGCACAGGTAGTAATTCATGGTGTGGATGTAGGAGCAGATACAGCACTTATGCTTGCCGGTGAACCGCTTAAGAGTTCAATCAAGGTAATCGTAGCAGAAGGGGCTTATACATCAGCATGGGATGTAATAAAGACGGAATATGAAGCAAGATATAAATGGCCGGTCTTTCCGTTTTTGAATATGATGAATCCGGTTATGAAAGTATGGGCGGGTTATACGTTAAAGGAAGCGGATGCAGTTAAGCAGGTGAAAAAAGCACAGGTACCAATTTTGTTAATTCACGGGAAAAAGGATACTTATGCAACGGATGATATGGTAAGTGAGATTGATAAATCGGTTGCATCGGTGCATGAAGTGTTTACAATTGAAACTGGTACCCATGGTGACTGCAGATATGCGGAACCAGAAAATTATTATAATAAGACCTTTGATTTTGTCGGGAAATATATAGAATAATATGAAAGGTGATATGGATAAAGGGCAGATAAGAGGAATGGAACAGACAGAAAGAAAAAAATACTACGATTTATCGGAAAAACTTCAGCAAAGGATAAAAGATGACCATAAAAACGGGATTCAAAATCCTTACCGGGCAAAAAATAGGGATGCGGTCAGAAGAAAGCAGAACTGGGATAGGAATAAGCTGTTACGCCCTGCATATGTGAGGGATTGTGAGAAAATCATGCATACACCGTTTTATAACCGGTATGCAGATAAAACTCAGGTGTTTTCTTTTTATAAACATGATGATATCACACGGCGGGCATTGCATGTTCAACTGGTATCAAGAATTGCAAGGAATATTGGTTCTTTACTTGGTCTAAATGTGGATTTGATTGAGGCAATTGCTCTGGGACATGATATCGGACATACCCCATTTGGGCATGCAGGGGAACGTTATCTGAGTGAATGTTTGCAGGAGCATGCAGGACGGTATTTTAACCATAATGTACATAGTGTCCGCGTATTGGATGATATTTTGAACCGAAATGTGAGTTTGCAGACGTTGGATGGAATTCTCTGTCATAATGGAGAGTTCGCAATGCAGGAGTACCGGCCGGTTCCGATAGAAGATTTTGCACATTTTGACGCCAAATATGAGGCATGCTATCTGGACGAAACTGCAATCGGAAGGCTGGTTCCTTATACTTTGGAAGCTTGTGTTGTTCGGATTTGTGATATGATTGCTTATCTTGGCAAAGACAGGCAGGATGCAAAGAGGGCAAATTTAATTACGGATGACAGTATTTTTGATGAGCAGACATTTGGAAAGAGTAATCCGGAGATTATCAACAATCTAATTGTTAATATTGTGGAAAATAGTTATGGGAAAGATTGTATTGTAATGGATGATGCATACTATAAAGCAATAAAGGAAACGAAGAAAGAAAATTATGAGAAAATCTACTTTAACGAGGCGGTGGATCGGACTTATAGGGAGAATATCCGTCCGATGTTTCATATGATGTATGATAAACTGCTTTCGGATATGAAGGCAGGTGATGTAAATTCTATTATTTTTAAACACCATATCGAGTTTGTAAAGGAAAATACAGCAACTTATGGTTATGAGGCATATCTTGAAATGACTAAGCCAACGCAGATGGTAGTAGATTTTATAGCAAGTATGACGGATGATTATTTTGTAGATTTGTTCGACTATTTATTTCCAGGAAGTAGTTATAAGGTTAAATATATATCCTATTTTAGTGAGTAGGAAAAAGAGATATCACATGTACAAATATACCAGCCGTACTAAGTAATGTTTAAATAATATTTTTCTTAGTACAACTGGTAGGATGATTAATTGTCTTTTTTTAGCGATAATCCAGAGAAAGTTTGGGATGATGATGTCGAATTAGAATGGTCTTCCGTGTTATCGGTAGAATCAGAGTAAGTATTAGCACGATCATATGGGGTATCTGTAGTTGAGGAGGGGGCAGTGGCATCAAATGGTGATGGTGTTGAAGTGGTATTGGTATAACTTAATGGGGAAGGTGTGGCTGGAGCTGTTGGGGATATGTCCTGACGCATAAAATCATCGAAATCATCATTTGAATTAACAAATGTGACAGGCGTTCCTACAGGTTCTCCACGCTTTAAGGTTCGATACATGATAAAAATAAATAAGGCCAGAAAGATAACGGTAAAGATACCTCCCTTTATATTTGAAAGAGGCTTAGCGACGGACAGAATCATCATAAATGCACTTTGTATGTAAAAAGACATCCAGTACAGTGTAGAAAAATTTTCTTTTGTATTGCAGGCAGCATTGATAATGAGAGCAATGAGTGCTAAAATCAATGATACAAAGAATAATTTTGTAAACTGATATGGAATATAAAGAAGACAATAAAGCATGGCTGCTTTAAAGATAAACCCCTTATACTTGGAAAGAATCTGTTGTTTTGAAAAACTTTGAAGTTGTAAAAGTCCCATAAGATCGGATAATTTCATGTCTTGATATTCTCCTGTTAAAGCGTTACAGATAATAATGTTGGTTTGGCTGATTAATAGAACTTCTGATATGTTCGGTTTTGTTAAAGCTGATTTTACATGTTCTTTTGTAAATTGCGTTTGCGAGGTATCAATTAACACATAGGTATCATCTGCACATTCTTCCAATCTGTTTTCACAGTGAAAATTTCCGTCTAAATAATAAAATTCCGGTAAATTTTCCATAAACTGGGTTACGTACTTGTTTGTGGAAAAAGTAAATGCAGTGAGGGAACAGACAAGCAGACCGGTTAAAATGCTGACAATTACAGAGTAAATCATCTTACTGCCTGTGGATTGTCTGCGTAGATTATATAAAGTATCGGAAGATGCAAAGGATTGGAATGCCCCTAAGATTTGGGCAAACGGGTTAATTTTTGTAGTCATAGTAAGAACTCCTCCTAAGTAATAAAATATAATTTTAATGTAACATATGTGAACTACTATAGCAAGTGAATGTTTCTTTTTTCAAGTTCTTGTGCAGTAGTTTTATTTTGTGGTATGATTAATGTAATATGAATCAGGGTGTCAGAAAGGAAAATAGGTATGAACAAGAAAGAAATCAATGAGATAAAGAAGCAGTTTACACCGGAGCATTGTACGATTACCAGAATCTGCGGCTGTTATGTGGATGGGGAAAAAAATAAAAAAACGGAGCTTGCACAGACGTTTTTAACATTGACGGAGGAAGAGAATTTTAAATATTTTACAATCTTTAAATCCACGCTTTCGGGAACGCTGGGGAAAAATTTACTGAATATGGGATTTCCCAATGAACAGGAGGCACAGGGAGGAACCCAGGAATTTCTGCTGCGTCTTAAAAACTCGAAACTAGAGGATGACGCACTGGTCGAAGAATTTTATGATAAAGTGATCCGTACATATAATTATGGAGAAAATTATTATATTATTATGATTTATGGAGTGTATGATGTACCGGGACGGACCTCGGACGGAATAGAGAATGAAGATGCTTCGGATTATGTGTATGATTATATACTTTGCAGCATTTGTCCGGTAAAGCTTACGGATGCCGGTCTTTGTTATAATGAAAAAACAAATCAGATTGAAAGTCGCATCCGTGACTGGGTAGTGGCGGCTCCGTGTCATGGATTTTTATTTCCTGCATTTAATGACAGAATGACAGATGTACATGGGCTTCTCTATTATACAAAGAATTCAGAACTGATGCAGGAGGAATTTATAGACACTACGTTGGGTTGTGGTGCTCCATTGTCTTTTAAGGCACAGCAGGAGACCTTTCAGGATATTATTGAGAATTCCCTTGGAGAGCAGTGCGATTTTCAGACGGTGAAAACCATCCATGAAAATTTAAATGAATACGTGGAGGTGAGAAAAGATGCCCCGGAGCCCCCGCAGCTTGATAAGATGGAAATGAAAAAGCTTTTGGAGGATAGCGGGGTAAAAGCAGAGGCGATCGAAACTTTTGATACTGCTTTTGACAGTATAATATGTAATGAAGAAAAGCCGAGATTTTCTGCAGCGACAGTGGCAAGCACCAGAAGCTTTGATATTAAAATGCCGGATGTAGTGATTAAAGTGAAACCGGAACGTACAGACCTGGTAGAAACCAGAATGATTGATGGAAGGCAGTATATTATGATCGAAGTAAATGACAGTGTGGAAGTAAATGGAATTAATGTGCGGAATGTGAATGTAGATACCGGAGAAATCATGTAGTAAAAAGAATAGCGAAATGGAAGATATTGTGGAGGAGAAGATATGCAGGAAGCCAATTCGGAAGATTTTTTATCCCGCACCCGGGAATTAATAGGGGAAACCGGTCTGGAAGCTTTAAAGCAGGCGAAAATCCTTGTCTTTGGAGTTGGCGGGGTTGGCGGATATGTGATTGAAGCATTGGTAAGAAGTGGTGTGGGATGGGTGGATATTTGTGATAAGGATGTAATAAGCGAAAGCAACTGCAACCGGCAGATTATTGCAACAAGAGATACTATTGGACTTTCCAAAGTTGCGGTTATGAAAAAGAGAGCATTAGCCATTAATCCTGATATCCAGATGGAAACCTTTCCGTGTTTTTATCTGCCGGATACGGCAGGACAGTTTGATTTTACAAAATATGATTATATTGTAGATGCCATTGATAATGTTACGGCAAAGCTTAGTTTGATTGAACAGGCAAAAGCAGCGGGAACTAAAATTATTTGTTCCATGGGAACCGGTAATAAACTGCATCCGGAGCTGTTTCGGATAACAGATATTGAAAAAACCTCTGTGTGCCCCCTTGCAAAGGTAATGCGGAGAGAATTGAAGAAGCGTGGTATCCGCAATGTGAAGGTACTTTATTCTACAGAGGAACCGGTGGTAAAGAAACGGACTCCTGCCAGTATTTCCTTTGTGCCGGCAGTAGCAGGGCTTATGATTGCAGGTGAAGTCATAAGAGAAATATTAGGTAAGGGTTAGCCTCTGTTTTAAAAATTTTATGGATAATAATGCGGCATTGGTAACAAGAGGATATATGATTAGGATTATGTGATGAATATATTTAAAATAATATATAAAAATAGATGATAATGAAAGAAGGCAGTAACATGTATAAGCAGGTATCAAAATTAATAGTTTACAGGGATTTAGGAGAGGATAGTATTTTAAAGAGGCTGGCCGGTATTTTTGAGGATTTTGACTGGTACAAGGAAAATGTACTGGGTGATTCTTCTGCGTTTAGTGCCTCTAAGCTGGAAGAAATGAAGGACAAGAAACATATTAGTAAAGAAAGCCTGATTACCCGAATCTATGGAGAGATTAAGAGAATTTTGGATTTGGCAACCGATTATGGATTTAATGATAATCTATGGCATAACTATCTTACCTTTATTATGATGACAAATGAAAATTCCTTTACCCTCACCAGTGAGAAAATAGGTGCAAATGATGGTAGTGTGAATCATTTTGCGATAAATGATTTTAATATCTTTAAAGAATTGTTTGACTATAATTTTTATGAAATAGAAAGAGAGCTTGGGATTGACTGTTTCTCAACTATTTCTAATTATGTGGCGATTGTCAAAAAAGAACGTATGTATAATTATAATGTATCTGCAAAGGTACAAGAGCTGTCTAAAAGATTAGAAAAATGTGATGATGGAGAAGGTTTTTTTAAGGAAGTGACCCGGTTTTATGCGGATTATGGTGTCGGAATGTTTGGTCTGAATAAGGCATTCCGCATTCGTAATCAGGCAGATCAGGTGGATATTTATCCGATTAATAATACAGAAAATGTATTACTGGATGATCTGGTTGGTTATGAAATCCAGAAACAGAAGCTGATTGACAATACGGAAGCCTTTGTGGAGGGCAGACCGGCGAATAACTGTCTGTTGTTTGGAGATTCCGGAACAGGGAAATCGACCTGTATTAAGGCTATTATTAATGAGTATTATGGACAGGGACTCCGTATGATTGAAATATACAAGCATCAGTTTAAAGATTTGTCTACCGTTATTTCTATGATAAAAAACCGGAATTATCGTTTTATCATTTATATGGATGATTTATCCTTTGAAGAATTTGAGATTGAGTACAAATTTTTAAAGGCGGTGATTGAGGGAGGAGTAGAGACAAAGCCGGATAACGTGTTAATTTACGCAACCTCAAACAGAAGGCATCTGATTAAGGAGACCTGGAATGACCGGAATGATATGGAGCATGGCGGCGGTGGCGAACTGCACCGGTCCGATACCATGCAGGAGAAGCTTTCTCTGGTAAACCGCTTTGGTGTAACAATTAATTTCTCAAGACCAAACCAGAAAGAATATTTCCATATTGTAACGGAACTGGCAAAAAGGAATCCGTCTATCACATTATCTGAAGAAGAACTTTGTGCGGAGGCGAATAAATGGGAGCTTTCCCACGGAGGTATTTCGGGACGTACGGCACAGCAGTTTATTAATTACCTTGCTGGGAAGGCATGATTATAGAAACAAATCAAAAATACAGCTGCATATTTTCATACAGAGTATCTTTTGGAGCTGTTGGAGGAGCACAAGGTCGGTAAGACAGATAACAGCAGAAAGATTTGGACAGTTCTTGCTTTTTTAGTATAGCATCAGATCTTTTTTGAAACAGAGGGTGGCAGGAATTCATAAAAGGGTAGAGAAGATTTGGAAAAGAACAATTTTTCCTTTCGGACATATATTATAGAGAATATGTGTTTTTATCCGAAAAGGAGAGAAGATGTTGGAAAATATAATAGGGTCTAGCACAGTAGATTATTCTACAATGATGGGAGAACGGATTCTTCCGTTTAAATTTGAATTGGATTTAGAGTCCTCTGTTTTATATCCGGAGCCGGGACAGTGTCAGAAATTTTGCTATGACATTCAGGGAGTAGGAAGAGATTCTTTGCAGTATGAAGATTTAAACTATTTTGTAATGGGGATTTGCAAGGATATTGTGCCTAGCGAAATTAATGAAGTTACGGTCAGTGTTGACGGGAATCCTGAAACTGTAATCTGGGGAGAAAATGTTGAGATTATGGAAGTAGACAATCCGGATGTGTATACCGGATGTGGAGGTCTGAAAATTGCATTTCCGCTGAATAAAAGTGTGGGGAGGATGAAGGTTTGCATCTCTTTGAAGACACCATATACAGTTGGTCAGGTGAATGTAGGTGTATTTGGGGGGAGCACTGCAGCAACGGGCATGACGATTTGCGGACCGGCCTACGGAGGCAGTATCCCGTGCCATTCAACGATTTATCAGGAGGAAAAGGTAAGTGTGCCGGTGAAGGTGAACCCTTATGCATCCACTGGAAAGCCGAAAACAACATGTTGCGGGGAGCCGGTCATCACACAGGGAAACAAATGTACAGATAACTGCGGCTCTTGTTCCTTTACCATTACGCAGACCTTGCGTATCGAAATTCCTGTTAAATTTGGTGCTACAATTGAAATTGGAAAGGCATGTGTACAGTGTGGAAAGGCATCTGAAAAAGAATGTGATTGTGAAAAAGGGACGGAAGAGATAAAAGGTACAGTGGAAAGAAATGAAAATGAAGTAAGAGACAGACGCTTTTTTGGAAGATAGCATAAAATGTTAGTATAGATTAGATGTGCGGATTTGGGTTTTGTCAGTAAAGCAGATCCGCACATCACAGTTAATTTTAATTTGATAATTTCTGGTTCCTATAAACTGGAATTTCTACGTCATTAAGAGAAAAATCTCATTATAGCAGTCTCAATAAGTGCAATTATAACAACTAATACCGCTGAACCGGCTGCTAAGAGAGCTTTTTGATATGGTCTTTTACCGTCTTCTCTTGCTTTTTCAATTTCATCCAAACTTTTCCCGTCAGTAAAAGCAACTATCTCTTTATAAGTCTGAATATCATATTTCTTCTTATGCTTTTCAATTCTGACAGCAAAATACATTCCAATTCCAAACAAACATAAATACAGTGCAATTCCAAACCATTTCCATAACATTACCAGTGGTATCGGTATTATCAGTAAAGCAATAAATAATACGGTAAAAATGGTGCTATCCTTTTGAAATTTTGCATATTCCTGTGTGTTGATTTCTTTTTTCATTCTTTCTAAATCTCCTTTGATTAAATTATCAAGAGATACTCGAAAGATTTCACTCATCAGCACTAAACTTTTAATATCAGGATAATTTTTGTCATTTTCCCAATTGGATATAGTTTGTCTTGAAACGAAAATTTTATCAGCTAACTCCTCTTGAGATAAATTTGCTTCTGTTCGATATTTCTTTATCTGCTTATCGAGTTCCATCTTCGTCGCCTCCTTCATAACACATTTTAATCAAAAAGGAAAAATTCAGCTATCAAAACTCTTTGACATAGTCTATTTTAGTTCATGTCAAAAGTGTTTGACAATGCGTAAAATCCCGATTTATCGAGATAAATTATACCATAATTTATTTGATAATAATACTTTTTTAAATATTGTTTGTTCCCATGTGTTTCTTGATGAAAGAAGAAAGTGATTGTACTTTATCATAATGAATAGAGCAGGCAAAGTGATAAATGAATTTTGCAAAAGTCTTATGGAGAGAGCCCAATCCAGTCAAACCGAATCATAGCACATTATTTTTGCATCTTACCTATCCGATTTTGCAGGTTACCTGACCTGCTCTTGTATTGTATTTTTCAGATGCTATAATTTCACCAGCAAAAGGTTGATGCTCTGTGCAGGTATCAATGTGCTGTCTTTTTTGATTAGGCAGCTGTAAAATAGAAATATGTCTGGATGTTTCCAATGATTAAAACTGAAATGGAGGTAAGAAAAGTGAGTGAAATAATTACAGTAGAACATTTTAAAAAATATTACAGGGAAGTAAAAGCAGTAGACGACATCAGCTTCACTGTGGAAAAGGGTGAACTGTTCGGATTTTTAGGGGTAAATGGTGCCGGAAAATCCACTACCATCAATATGCTCTGTACACTCTTAAAGCCTACGGAAGGAAAGGCTTTGATAAATGGTATGGAGCTTGGAAAAGAAGATGAGGAGATAAAAAAACATATCGGTATCGTCTATCAGAATAACTGCCTGGATCATCTGCTGACTGTACAGGAAAACCTGCTGCTTCGGGGCGGATTATACGAGAAGGATAAAGGAAAATTACGGCATAACCTTACCCGGGTGACAGAGATTCTGAATCTGGCTGATGTATTGAGGCGTCCCTTTGGGAAGCTGTCGGGAGGACAGAAGAGAAGGTGTGAGATTGCCAGGGCATTGATGCATACACCGGACATTCTGTTTCTGGATGAACCAACCACGGGACTTGACCCGGCAACGAGGAAAAATGTATGGGAGACGGTGTCTAAGTTACAAAAAGAAATGGGGATGACCGTGTTTTTGACCACGCATTATATGGAGGAAGCGGCTGCTGCGGACCATATCGGCATTATGGACCATGGACATTTAGTGGAATATGGTACGCCGTTTTCGTTAAAAGAGACTTATGCAAAGGATAAGCTGTATCTGATTCCGAAAACAGGGCAGCGGGAGGATATTGTAATGGAGCTTAGAAAAAATGAATTGGAGTATTCTGTTTTAGAGGAACGGATTTTCGTAAAAATTGACAGCACCCTTTCTGCTATGCCTTTGTTGGTGAAGATGGAGGATAGGATACAGGGCTTTGAAGTGATTCAGGGAACCATGGATGATGTATTTTTAAGTGTTACGGAACAGAAGGAGGAAGACAAATGATGAATCAATATATAAATCTGACAAAACGGAACTGCATGACATTTTTAAGAGACAGGGGAGCAGTCTTTTTTTCCCTGCTTACCATGTTGATTGTACTTATGCTGATGGGTATTTTTCTTGGCAATATGAATGAGGAAAGTATTGTCAATCTCTTAAAAGAGTATGGAGGGGTAAGGGATGCACTGGCAGATGAAGAAAATGCAAAGCATCTGGTGCAGTACTGGACACTGGCAGGTATTCTGGTCGTAAATGCAGTTACGGTTACTTTAACGGTGACAGGAAATATGGTGACGGATTTACATGAGGGGAAGCTTGCCAGCCTGTATTCTGCTCCGGTCAGCCGCAGTGTCATTGCACTTGCCTATATTACCGCTTCTGTTCTTATCGGGACGCTGATGTGTGTACTGACACTTGGGATTGCCCTTTGCTATATCGTAGCAACAGGAGGAGAAATGCTAGGTTATGAAATGCTTGCAAAGATTTTATTATTGATTGTATTGAATGTCTGTATTTTTGCGGTTATTATGTACTTGGCGGCATTGTTTGTGAAAAGCAGCAGTGCATGGAATGGTATTGGAACGGTGGTAGGAACGCTTGTGGGTTTTGTAGGAGCAATTTATCTTCCTATGGGTAATCTGCCGGAAGGGGTAGCCGCCGTGTTAAAATATATACCGATTTTACACGGAACAGCATTGATGCGGAGTGCCTGCTGTGAAGCGGCTCTTGATCATACATTTACCAATGTACCAGTGGAGCTCATTGCTGAGTATAAGGAATATATGGGTATTCAGATCAAAATGGGTAAAGAGCTTGTATCAGAGACATTTCAGGTCTTATTTCTTGCCAGTTGTGGTATAATAGCATTGATTGTGATGATGGTTATACAGAAGAAAAGAAATATCAGTGACCGATAAGATGAAATGGCAGGGGATAGGTTTGAAAGAGTGGAAAAACGCAGAATTGGAGCTGGGATTGGAATATGAAGGTTACAATTATAGATATTGATCCGGGAGAGGAAGAGGAAATTATCATTAAATGCAGCCGCTTAAATGATGACATGGTGAAGCTGGTTAACCGATTTAAACAGGAAAATAATAAGCTGACGGTGTATCGGGAAGGCGATATTTTCTTTGTGGAGCCGGAAGAAATCTTTTATTTTGAGTCTGTGGATCAGAAGGTATTTGCCTATTGTGAGAAGGCTGTATATGAGGTAAAAAGCAGGCTTTATGAGCTGATGGAGGAGCTTCCGGAAAGAGATTTTATCCGGTCTTCCAAGTCCTCAATTTTGAATCTGAATCAGATAAAAAGTCTCTCACCGGCATTTGGAGGGCGATATGAGGCATTGCTGAAAAATGGGGAAAAGGTGATTATTTCTAGGCAGTATGCCGGTCTTTTGAAAGAAAAGCTGGGAGTATAAAGTGGTAGAAAGAAGGGGCAGTGATGTTAAAAAAATTAGAATGTATGGTGTCGATTTTCACGAAGATTACAACAGGTGTCGTGTTTGTCACGGCAGCCTTTATTCAGATTTTTTATGGAGGAGATATAGAGTTAGGTGTTGAAATCCTCTGGCAGGATTTGATCGTATCCGCAGTATGCACTTTGCCGGCGTTGTTTATTCCGATTGAAGGAGAGAGGGAAGGGTCAAAATGTTCCATGCTGATACGAATGCTTTTCTATTATTGTTTTATCAATGTAGTGGTGCTTTCGTTAGGAGTATATTTTTCATGGTTTGCCTTAAGTAATTGGAAACAGATTTTAGGGATGGCAGCTGCCATTGCATTTGTCTTTGCCTTTGTCATGGCAGTTTCCTATTGGGCAGAGTACCAGACCGCAGAACGGATGAATCAGAAGCTGAAGGGGCGGAACGGGTGATTTTCACGATGATTTTAATAAACAATATAGAACAGAGGATAGTCAACGGATAAATCTTGATTGAATGAACACAAATAGAGAAAGATAAATGATAATTCAATAGGTCAATACTTAGGCGACAAAAAATACCGTATACAAGTTTTTTTAGTGCTGTTGTTTTGTTATGATATTAGTAGAAAAATGGTGAAAATAAAAAACTGAAAAAACCTCTTGACTCTCACGGAACGTCATAGACTATGATAACTTTATCAGACAGGTAATCAATTGCAGAGCAATTGGTTACAAGAAGGAGGTACATGATGAGGACGGTAAAAGAAGTATCAGAACTGACGGGAATCAGCGTACGCACACTTCACTATTATGATGAAATTGGGCTGTTAAAACCGACAGCATGCAGTGAGGCGGGATACCGGCTTTATGACGATAAGGCATTAGAGCTGTTACAACGAATACTGTTTTTCAGGGAATTTGATATGCCGCTTAAGGAAATCAAATCCATCATGGAAAATCCAATGTTTGATAAGAACCAGATTTTAAAAAGTCAGAAGAAAATGCTGGAGTTAAAAAAGGAACGTTTGCAGCGTCTGATTTCCTGCATTGATGACATTTTGAAAGGAGAGAATAAGATGGATTTTGCAGTATTTAACCAATCAGAGATTGAAGAAATGTGTAAGGCGATGATTTCTAATATGCCGGGAGAGCAAAGGCAGATTATTACCGAACAATATGGAAGTGTGGAAGGGTTTCAGAAGCATTTCATGGAGCAGGCAGCGGGAGAACAGGCACAGAAAAAATTTCAGAAAATGGTAGAGTGGTACGGAGATAAAGAAAGTGTAATCAGTGCCGCTAAGAATCCTAATAATCCGAAACTGATGCAGTCCTATCAGAACCGGATGGATGAGATTATGAAAAAGCTGGCAGGAAAACTTGGAACGGATGTGACGGCTTTTGAGGTAAAAGAAATCATAGGGGAGTATGATTTTGTATCAAAACAGTATTATCAGATGAAGGATGCGAAAGCATTGGTTTTGGAACTGGCAGCAGCCTATGAAAAGTCAGACAAAATGCGAAAGGTACTGGATGAACAATATGGAAACGGTATGACAGACTTTTTTGTCCGTGCCCTTCGGGAATTTTATAAGGAGTGATAGCATGTAAACGGGAGCAGGCTTTGGAGACAGAGCCTGCTGTTCTTTTTATTATCTTTCTGTAAACTGTAGATTATAAATTGAATAGAGGGATAAACGGTATCAAAGAAACGAATAAAGGAGAAAGAGTGAAAAAATAAAGCCTTTTTGGGAAGAAGGTGGTATACTACAAATAGAAGTAGCAACAAAAACGTCGAAGTACTTTGTGCGAATAAACGAGCCAAACGTAGATACTTGTATATACATTTGGCAGCTATCGCAGCAAACGAAGTTTGCTTTGAAAAGTGATTACAAATTTTAAGAGGGAAAATGATATGGAACAGTTAAGTTTATTTGATGATAGAGAAAAGACCGCACCTCTGGCAAGCCGGTTAAGGCCGGACACGTTAGAGGATTATGTGGGACAGAAGCATCTGATTGGGAAGGGAAAGATACTGAGGCGCTTAATCGAGGATGACCAGATTTCCTCAATGATTTTCTGGGGGCCTCCCGGAGTGGGAAAGACCACGCTGGCAAGGATTATCGCCGAGCAGACCAAAGCGGAATTTGTGGAGTTTAGTGCGGTGACCAGTGGAATCAAGGAGATTAAAGAAGTGATGATGCAGGCAGAGCAAAACCGCAAAATGGGAATCCGCACCCTGCTGTTTGCAGATGAGATTCACCGTTTTAACAAGGCACAGCAGGATGCATTTCTTCCGTTTGTAGAGAAGGGCAGTATTATTCTGGTGGGTGCCACAACAGAGAATCCTTCCTTTGAGATTAATTCTGCACTGCTGTCCCGGTGCAAGGTGTTTATCTTAAAGGCATTAGAGGAAGAGGATTTAAAGGAACTGCTGGTGCATGCACTGGAAAGTCCGAAGGGACTGGGAAATATGCAGATTTCCATAGAGGATGCCCATTTATCGGCAATTGCGAGGTTTGCCAACGGGGATGCCAGGACGGCATTAAACACGCTGGAAATGGCTGTATTTAACGGCAGAATGAACGAGGAGGCAGTCCTTTGTGTAGATGAAGAAGTTTTATCCCAGTGCATGAACCGCCGCTCCCTGCTGTACGATAAAAATGGGGAGGAGCACTATAATCTGATTTCTGCCCTGCACAAATCCATGCGCAACAGTGACCCGGATGCGGCTGTCTACTGGATGTACCGCATGCTGGACGGAGGGGAAGACCCGTTATATATCGCAAGGCGACTGGTGCGCTTTGCCAGCGAGGACGTAGGCATGGCGGATTCTAATGCCCTGCAGGTGGCGGTTGCGGCATATCAGGCATGTCATTTTTTAGGAATGCCGGAGTGTGACGTACATCTGACACATGCCGTAGTCTATCTTTCCATGGCACCCAAATCCAATGCACTTTATCAGGCAGTGGAAGCCTGCAAGGCAGATGTGAAGGAGCTGCCGGCAGAACCGGTTCCATTGCAGATTTGTAATGCACCAACCAGTCTGATGAAGGAAATGAACTACGGCAAAGGCTACATTTATGCCCATGATACGGAGGAGAAATTGACGAAAATGCAGTGCCTGCCGGATGTGCTGGCGGGTAGACGGTATTATCAGCCGACAGAGCAGGGGGATGAGAAGAAGGTTAAGGAGCGGTTGGAGGGGATATTGGAGTGGAAGGGGGAGTGAAGAGTATGAGTGGTGGAGATATTGGGGAGGATGTGTAAATAAAAAAATGAGTCTGAAATCAGCAATGTATTTGCGATTATATATGAGATGTGCAATCAAGAGAATATATGAATTAAAAATGAAGAAATCATTGCAGATATGAAATTTTTGATGTAAAATATCATTATAATTTTGCTGATGTACTCGTTATGATAACTAGGAAACAGTAATATTTTAAGAGTTAAAGTGACAGTATTACTAAACTATTATAAAAAGATTGAAAAATAAGGAATGGACAATCATGTGAAGAAATAGGGGGAGTAGTTAGGTTTTCTTCCAAGATAATTGATAATTACATAATGTTTGTAGAAGTAGTGGTATACGCAACTTTAATGTTGGATTGAAAGATGATGATATTACAAAAATATATAGATTATGATTATAGAATGTTGATTTTGAGACATTTAAGAGTAAATTTGGAAAGTGAGGATTTGTGGTGGCAGAGAAAAATAATGTAAATATTGGGTTTGAAAAACAAATTTGGGATGCTGCATGTGTGCTTTGGGGACACATTCCGGCAGCAGAATATAGGAAGGTGATTGTAGGACTTATTTTTCTTCGTTATGTTTCCAGTGCTTTTAATAAGCGGTACAAAGAATTGGTTGCTGAGGGTGATGGATTTGAAGATGACCGTGATGCATATACGATGGAGAATGTATTTTTTGTACCAGAAGATGCGAGATGGGAAAAAATTTCTTCGTCTGCACATACGGAGGAGATTGGTATTGTTATTGATAATGCAATGCGTGAGATTGAGAAAGAAAATACGACACTCAAAAATGTATTACCTAAGAATTATGCCAGTCCAGACCTTGATAAAAGAGTTCTGGGGGAAGTTGTAGATTTGTTTACAAATCTTGATATGGAAAATAATCAAGGAAATAATGATATTCTTGGGACAACATATCAATATTGTATTCAGCAATTTGCAGCCTATGAAGGAGTAAAAGGTGGTGAATTCTATACACCACCAAGCGTTGTCAAAACAATTGTTGCAATATTAAAACCTTTTGAAAACAGTCGGATTTATGACCCTTGTTGCGGTTCTGGTGGTATGTTTGTCCAGAGTTCAGAGTTTGTTAAGGCACATGCAGGAAAAAGGGGTGTTCTTTCTGTATATGGACAGGAGTCTAACGCAGATACATGGAAAATGGCAAAAATGAATATGGCTATACATGGTATAGATGCTGATTTTGGTGCATATCAGGCAGATACTTTTTTTAATGATTTACACTCTACACTAAAGGCAGATTTTATTATGGCAAATCCCCCATTTAACCTTTCTAATTGGGGACAGGATAAGCTGCTGGATGATTTACGGTGGAAATATGGTGTACCGCCAGCAGGAAATGCAAACTTCGCATGGATTCAACATATGATTCATCATTTAGCACCAAATGGAAAAATTGGATTGGTGCTTGCAAATGGGGCATTGTCAACGCAGATAAGCGGAGAGGGGGAAATACGAAAGAAAATTATTGAAGATGACTTGATTGAAGGCATTGTTGCAATGCCTACCCAGCTTTTTTACAGCGTAACGATTCCTGTAACCCTATGGTTTATTTCAAAGAATAAAGAGCAAAAGGGTAAAACCTTGTTTATTGATGCCAGAAAAATGGGGCATATGGTAGATAGAAAGCATCGTGATTTTGATGATGTGGAAGATATTCAAAAATTAGCAGATACGTTTGAGGCATTTCAGAATGGAACCTTAGAGAATGTGAAAGGATTTTGTGCGGCAGTTTCTACAGAAGAAATTGCAAAACAAGATTATATACTTACACCGGGGCGTTATGTAGGTGTTGAAGAGCAGAAGGATGATGGGGAGCCATTTGAAGAGAAAATGACTAGACTTACATCTGAACTTTCAGATATGTTTAAAAAATCTCATGAACTAGAGGATGAGATTAGGAAGAATCTGGGGGCGATTGGATATGAAATCTAAGTGGGAAAAGATGAAGCTTTCAGACATAGCATATTTTAATCCGAAGGAAAGTATAAAAAAAGGAACTGTTGCCAAAAAGATATCTATGGATAAATTGCAGCCATTTTGCAGAGATGTGCCAGAAGTCTTGATAGAACCATATTCAGGAGGTACAAAATTTCGTAATGGAGATACTATTATGGCAAGGATTACCCCGTGCTTAGAAAATGGAAAAACTGCCCTTGTCAATGTATTGGATAATGATGAAGTGGGTTTTGGTTCAACAGAATATATTGTATTTAGGGCAAAAGAAGGGATAAGTGCGCCTGATTTTATTTATTATTTGGTTTGCAGCCCAGTTGTTAGGAAACCGGCAATAAAATCAATGGTAGGATCATCAGGTAGGCAAAGAGTCCAGACAGATGTTGTTCAAAATATTGAAATTGCGGTACCTTCATTGGAAGAACAGAAGGAAATTGCAGGAATATTAAAGACATTGGATGATAAGATACAACTTAATAATAAGATAAACAATAATTTAGTGGCTTAAAAAGCGGTTTCCGACACGTCAAGTTCGCCGGACATAAGTTTCGGTAACAAGGTGTTCCTTAACGTTGAGAGCCTCTCGCTCTCAAGTCGATTGTTTAAATATCGGCCTAATAACGGATAAACCTGTTCCTGCCACTCCAGTTGTTTTTCTATCGGAGGACATTTAAAAGCAATCTTTTTCAAATTTGATGCTGGTTGTGCTATTGAAGGCACTCCTGTCTGATTGGCATATGAAAGCAGTTCATGCTGACCAGCGGCACTGTGGAAAAACATAAGTAGAAACTCAGGAACGACCTTTGATTCATCACATCGCAGATAAAATTGTCGTTGTGATAGGACATAGTAGTCATACCTGCAGCTGTCAGGGATCATAGCAACTTGACCAATATTTCCTGCATGAGTGAAAATAAGATCATGTGGATAGACAATGGAATTCTTGAGTTGTTCTGCGTGTTCCTCCGTAATGTAATTGAAATCAGGCTCTTCAAGGAAATATCCACGAAGATGGTTACCACTGATAATAGGTACACCTTCAGAAACAAATGTAGAAACCTTAATATTTGAGCCGAAGGGTCCCATAGCTACTTTTTTAGCAATATCTAAGATAGTGGCTGTCGACCAATCAGATTTCACAAGATGGTCATACATAGCGACTACTTGCTGCTCTAAATTATTGTTTAT
>CAJUBR010000046.1:12081-21688 GCA_910584695.1 uncultured Lachnospiraceae bacterium | reverse complement strand
TGGCTTGTCAGAATGAAGGATATTGTTCAGGCAAATGGAAAAGGAACCAATATGGATAATTACTCTGCAATTGCAGTTTTTGTAAGGTGAGGAAGTGTGGAAAAATGATAGTCAAATGTGAAAACGGACATTGGTATGATACAGCAGTTAACCGATTATGTCCTCACTGTAAAAGAAACAGTGAAAAACTGGGTATCCGGTTAGATGATATAGAAGAAGATGATAGAACGATATCCATTGCGGAGGTTGATTTGTCACTAGGCGATGAATTGGGAGCCATTATTGGTTCTTCTATTCAAAATTCTAGCGGTTTTGATACGGAAGATATGACTTCCTCGGTGGATAGTGATAAGACAATTTCCTTTGGCTTTTTTGATCTGGTAAACGTTTCTCCGGTTGTAGGCTGGTTGATTTGTATGACAGGAACAGAACGTGGAAAAGACTTTCGTCTTCATACTGAGAAAAATTTTGTAGGACGTAGTACATCCATGGATGTTGTATTGATTGATGATAAGAAAATTGCGAGGGATAAGCATTGTTCCATTCAATATGATCCAAAAGGAAACGCATTTTATGTATCACCGGAAAATGGAAATCTTACATACATGAATGATAAGGTGTTAGATTCGCCAGTGATGATACAGGATGGGGATTTAATTAAAATTGGTGAAACAAAGTTAATGTTTATACCGTTTTGCAAGGAGGGAAGAATATGGGAAAGAGAGTAAAGGCAATTGTCATACTGATTGCGTTGTTTCTTATAAATATGTCAACAGTAGTAGTGTATGCAAAGACGGTGAATAAAGCATTATTGGCAGAACAGGGAAAGGGAAAGGCTCCCAATATCAAAGTTTATATGACAGGTTCAGAGATGTCGAATAAGGCAGAGATATCAGGAAGTGTATCAGATATTGCATTTACCCAGAACGGGGAGATTAAGAGTTTTGAGGAGACAGGAGAGGGAATCCGGTATATCATTCTTTTGGATAATTCCGGTTCCATCAGTAAAACACAATTTGATGAAGCAAAGAAACAATTAAAAGCAATCCGGAAAAATCTGAAAAATACGGATGAAATGCAACTTTATACGATAGGAACATTGGACATTTCTGGTGACAAGACTGATGTTTTAGGAAGAACAGCCGGTGCAACTGAAACAGATAAGATAAAAAAGGATAATAAAAAAATAGATAAAATACCATATATTTCGGAACGTAATGGAAAGACAATATTGTACCGATCTTTAAATCAGGTTCTGGAAGAACAGTCTTCCCAAAGTATGATGGACAATCTTCGTACTGTCATTTTGTTAGTGACCGATGGGGAAGACGATTCAGATGATATTAAGGGGAAGGATAATGATAAAGATGCAACTTTAGAAAATGTTCAAAACTCTTCTATTCCGGTATATGGAATTTTGTTAAACAATAATACAAGTTATCCAAATGAAAGTAAGATTAAGTTTACAAAGAATAAGATTCTGAATTCTGATAACGGACATGGTTATTATTACAATTGCAGTGCAGATGAAGATGTTGAAACAGTTAAAAAGGCTTTTAAGAAAATGAATAAGATATTCCGAAAAGAAACCTATGTAGTCAATTTGGTAACGGATACGAATAAAGCACTGCCGGGAAAAAACGAATTGATTCTTACAGTAAACAATCAGGCGATTGCACCGGTTGTGTTAGATTATTCAGATTATGAGCAGGATGTAGACAGTCCGGTCATTGTAGGGAGTGTGAAAAAGGAAGGGAGGAATTCTATTACCTTTTCTTTGGAAGATATCAATGGGATAAACCTTTCAGATGCATCGGAACAGATACATTACAGCATACAAATGGATGATGAAAACAAAGAAGGAAAGGTTTGGACGATTGATCAGGTCAATGTGAATCAAAATGCAGAGAGTGTATCCATAACGCTGACTGTTAAGGAAGACGAATTTTATAATGGTGATTATACGCTGACTGTTGATGGAATAAGGGATGAATCCCAGGAGCAGAACGCAATGACGGGAGTGAAAGCATCATTTTCTGTGAAAGATGGATTGATTGCAAAAAAAGAAGCGAGAAAAGAGTTCCTGCGGCAATATTGGTGGATCGCATTGATTTTCTTGATCGCAATTATTGGAGTAATTGTCATCATTATTGTAAAGCGAAAGTCGGTTAAGATTATTGAGAGAGAAGTTAATCCGGCGGAATTTAATCTGGCGGATTCTAAGATAATTCGATTGACAATTACAGACCGGTCTGGTGCGATTAAGGATGTGGAATGGAATGTGGAGGGAAGTTTGTTTGTGGGACGATCGGATATCTGTAATATCTTTTTTGATGATGACAGATTATCCAAACAGCATTTCGTGATTGAAGTAAATAAGATGGGATGCTATATCGAGGATCTTGAATCTACAAATGGAACCTTTGTAAACGGAGTCAAAATGACAAATCGCCGCCTGCTTTTGGATGGAGATGTGATTACGGCAGGAAGAGAAAAGATTGTTTTTCATGTAGAAAAGAATCAATTTATGCAGGAAGAAACAGATGAAGTAAGTGAAGAATAATTTACTGATGTGAGGGATACAGATGAAGCGTTGTCCAAATTGTTTTACAACGAAGACTTTTCAAGAAAATGTATGTACGGTATGTGGCTTTAAGAATGTTGTACAAAGGGAAACAAGAGCATTGCCATTAGAGAGGGTTCTGAATCAGAGATATATAGTGGGAAGAGTGCTTGGAATTGGCGGCTTTGGTATTACCTATGTGGCATATGATATGAGGCAGAGACAACGGGTGGCAATTAAGGAATATTTTCCGGCGGAGTGGGCAAGCAGATTGACAGAGAATAGTCAGCTTATTCCGAATAGTCATACATTGGGAGATTTGTATCGGCATGGACTTAGCGTATTTATAAACGAGGCGAGGGTGCTCAGCCAACTAAAAGATGTTACGAATGTTGTAAATGTTTATGATCTGTTTGAAGAGAATGAAACAGCTTATATGGTTATGGAATTATTAGAGGGATATACATTAAATGGGTATCTACAGACAATGAATGAACGATGCATATCGTATGAGGAAGCAAATCAGATTATTTATTCTGTGGGAGTATCATTGCATCGAATACATAAGTACCATCTGTTACATCGGGATGTCAGTCCGGATAACATTATTCTGACTAAAAATAAACAGGTGTATTTGATTGACTTTGGTGCAACCAGAATGTATGCACTGAATTCCCCTCAAAGCATGTCAGTTCTGGTAAAGCCGGGTTTTGCACCGATTGAACAATATTCACGTGCTGGTAATCAGGGACCGTGGACAGATGTATATGCATTGGGAGCTACCTATTATTATCTGGTTACAGGGAAAAAGCCGCCGGATGCACCGGATCGTATCATGGGGATTCCGATTACTCCACTTAATAATTTAATTTTAGATATACCGGATTGTATTAGTGATGCGGTAGAGCATGCTATGATGGAGGATTGGCGTGCCCGTCCGCAAAGTGTCCGGGCTTTTATGATAGAAATGGGTATGGTAAAAAAACAACAGGAATTGCCACCTACTGTATGGCATTGGCCTATCGAAAAGGGAAATAAGGAAGAAACATTTGAAGAAAAATTGATAAAGAAAGCGTGTGTTTTGATGCAGGTTGGAAACACGCGACAGCGGTATTATTTTACAAAAAACGGAACATTAGATATCGGAAAAGAGGTTGGTATAAAACAAGGATGTGTACAGATTAGTGGTGACAAGCAGGTAAGCAGGCTGCATTGCAGGCTTTGGTATGATGACAAAAGAGACCGATTTGCGGTACTAAATTATTCAGGAAACAGAACTTATACCAGTCAGGGAATGTTGGAAAAAAATCAGATGGCATATTTGATGAAAGGGGAATGGGTATATATTCAGACCAATAGAGAGCGGTATATATTTTATCTGGAGGTGGAATAAAGTGTTTGGAAAAAATAAAAGAAAACAGGAAAAGAATTTAGAAAAAGGCAATGCAGTACAGCAATCTGTTTCCCGGCAAGTAGTACGCAAAGTACCGGAATTAACAACGATGTTAATGACAGCAACGGGAAATCGAAAATATCAGCAGGATGCAGCGTATGTTACGCCGAGTAAAGTTCTTGCATCTAACAAAAGGACGCGTGTAATGGCATTAGTATGTGATGGAATGGGCGGCATGTCGGATGGTGGAAAGGCGAGCCGGACAGCAATGCAGATGATGGTGCAGGGTTTTACAAAAATAGAGAAAGAAGCAGAAGTAAATATTCCGGAGTTTTTTCAAACTGGAATCCGAGTGGTGGACCGAACGATTCATGACTTTCCTAAAGAAGATGGAAAAGGCTCCGGTACAACAATGGTTGCCTGTATTGTAGAGGATAATCGTCTGTATTGGGCTTCCGTAGGAGATAGTCGGATTTATATTATTCGGGGAAATCAGATAAAACAGGTAACACGGGATCACAATTACTGGCTCCGCTTGCAGAATATGGTGGCAGCCGGACAACTGACGATGGAAGAGGCAAAGGCAAAACGTCAAAAAGAAGCATTGATTAGTTTTTTAGGAATTGGTAATGTCAGTCTGATGGATATCAATACGGCACCTTTTGAATTACAGTATGGAGATGTGATTATGCTGTGCAGTGATGGTATTACAAAAACGCTGCCAGATGCACAAATCAAGAGAATTATTACAGCAGATGCGGTGAAACCAGAGAAAAAAGCGAAAGCACTTGTAGAAGCTGCCACACATGCAAATTCCCATTCACAGGATAATACAACAGTAGCGTTGATTCATTATCAGGAAAGGGATATTAAGAAGATATCAGCTATCAATAGATGATAAAACAAATAAATTTACATAGGAAAGGGGATAAAACAAATGAATTTAAGCAGATGTGAAAATGGTCATTTTTATGATAAGGAGAAATATCCTTCATGTCCGCATTGCCAGGGAGGAAGTGCGTCGGATGAAAGCCTTACGGCCGTATTTACAGAAGGGGATGTGACAGAACCGTTTTCTGTACAGCAGGCTTCTGTTCCACCTGTAGCACCTATAGTTAATTCAGGGCTGCCAATCGCCGGGTTTAGTGCAGATGAACCGACAGAAGCAATAATGAATAATGAATTAGATACGCCCACACAGCCATGGAGTGATACGATGGAGGCAAGTGATGATAATGATCATACAGTAGGTTTTTTTGATGACGACTTTTTTGAGTCTCCAACAGGAAAGCCAATGGATGTGCAATCAGTACAAGCACCGAAAACGCAGAAGGTAAGCACCCCTTGTGTTGGATGGTTGGTGGCACTTGGCGGTGCACATCTTGGCACCGATTTTCGCTTAAAGGTTGGAAAGAACTTTGTAGGACGCAGTCCACAGATGGATGTGGCACTGACAGAAGATAAGAGTGTATCGAGAGACCGGCATGCCATAGTGGTGTATGAACCAAAGGAGCATTTATATCTGGTGCAGCCGGGAGAGTCAAGTACCCTTGTATACAGGAACGAACAAGTTGTTTTAAATCCGGTAAAATTAGAAGCATATGATGTTATTACAGTGGGTGATGTGAATCTTTTGTTTATGCCGCTTTGCAATAAGGAATTCAATTGGAATACGGTATTGAATGAATTAAAAAAACAGAAGGAATAAAGAAAAGAGGCATGGTATGGACAACAGGAACAAGACACTACGAATTGCAGGCGGAATTGTTGTTTTATTGAATATCATCTTGTTTTTTCTACCGGTTGCAAAATATGAGCAAGTAAATTATCCAATCGAAACATATTCACAGCTCGATTATGTAGTAAAAGTGTGGTCAGAGGATGCACCCTATGAGTTGCCTGTTTCTACAGGAAGAGTTGTCTGGATGCTGGTTGTAATTTTACTTCCCCTTTTTCTGTCTTTGGTGGCAGGAATCTGGGGGATGGTTGGAAGAGAACGCCAGATTGTCAGCAGTATCCTGATTTTTATGGTACTTGCTTTGTATATAGCTTTCGTTTGCTCTTTAGGACTATATTTTCCAAGCAAATATTATACCCGGGATATTGCGGGAAGTGGAAATCTGATCTGCTCTACGGCTGCCAGTATTTTGGCACTTATCACGCTGTTGTATAAGGGACAGGAAACGGAGGAGCCGGCCATTGTACAAATCCCACAGGTCCGGGAATTGAAGCAGGAACAGATTGAGGCAAGATACAGTGTCCTTGCAGAGGATAAAAAAGAACCGCTTCCCAAGGAGCAGACGGCAATGATCCCCCCTTATGTTCCGGGTGTACCGAAAGGTGTTATGGTAGGACTGACCGGCATTTATGCGGGAGCAGAAATTTCCTTTCAGGATGGGGAATGCATACGGCTTGGGAGATTACCCAATAATGATCTGGTCTTTGAGGGACAGGATAAGGTCAGCCGGAACCATTGTTATATAAAATGGAATGGGAAGGAAAAGAGTTTTGTGATCAAGGATTTTTCCAGTAACGGAACTTTTGTAGATGGCTCAGAGGATTGTCTGCCGCAAAATATAGAGATAGAGATTCCAATCGGATCCGTCATAGCTATTGGTGATGAAAAAAATAAATTTCGATTGGAGTAGAAGGAGTATAGAACATGGCAAGTGAATTGTGTATGAATTGCTTTAGTGTGAAAGGACAGTATGAGGTCTGTCCCTATTGTGGGTATGTGGAAGGAACACCCCCTGTACAGCCGCATTGTCTGACACCCGGAACCATTCTGGGAGACCATTTTATTGTAGGAACCGTAATCGGGTTCGGCGGATTTGGCATTACCTATAAATGTTATGATACCACTCTGGGTATTATCGTTGCAGCTAAAGAGTTTTATCCTATGGGACTGGTAAACCGGTCACCGGGTGAGACAAAGGTTGGATTGCTATCCGGTGAACGCAGGGAACAATATAATACCCAGTTAAAGCGATTCTTTATGGAAGCACAAAGTGTCGCCCAATTCGGCAAGGCAAAGGATATTGTGAATATTTATGATTACTTTGAAGAGAATAAAACGGCATATATCATTATGGAGTACATAGATGGTATTTTATTAAAGGATTACCTGGAAAAACAGGGAGCAATGTCGGCGGAAGTGGCTCTGGGTGTAATCATGCCGATTATTGAAGGGGTAAAGAAGATTCACAGCAAGGGAATCATTCATCGGGATATTAGTCCAGACAATATTTTCATTACCGATGAAAATTCCATAAAGATTTTTGATTTTGGGGCAGCACAGTTGAACAACAGTAAGGAAGGAATAGCAGGGGAGAAGGTAATCAAAATCGGATATTCTGCCCCGGAACAGTACCGGGATAAAAGCCGGCAGGGATTTTATACGGATATCTATTCGGTGGGGGCAATCTTTTATCAGATGCTTACTGGAAGAAAACCCATTGAGTCTACCGAGCGTGAACGCAAGGATAAGTTAAAGTCTCCATTGGAGTTAGGGGTTAAGGTAAATTCCAATGTTGACCGTGCAGTTATGGAAGCTATGGCAGTACAGCCGGAACTGCGGTACCAGGGTATCCAGCAATTTGAGGAAGCACTGAGGAATAAGCGTACAGCAGAATATCCAAAGGATAAGATTAAGAAGCGAAAGCGAAAACGGAATTGGATTATTGCATCCGCAGCTGCTTTAGTGTTGGCAGTCGGTGTGGCAATTGCCTTTGTAAAGACTGGCACACAGAATCCCATATTGGAATCTAACCTTTCAGCAGCGGTAGATACACTTGTTGTATGGGTGGAAAATGAAGACCAGGAGAAACAGCTCAAGTATACATTTAATAATGGGTTTCACCAGGGAGAACTTTCGTCAGACAATGAAAAACAGCAAAAGTTCTGGGATGAGAATCAAAAAGTAACAAATATAGACGTTGAAGTTTGTCCAGATATGGAGGAACAGTTAAAAGAAACACCCAAAGAGCAGTGGCCGGATATGTATATTACCGATCATGTATCAGAAGAGCAGAAAACAGATTTGATTTCTCTTGAGGATGTATATCAAAGTCTAGATGAAAAGGAATATGTTTATTTAGATGAAAAGACATATACACAACACTTTCCTGCATATAAGGAACTGCCTACAGGACTGGATACCCTGCTTCTCTATGTATGCGAATTATATGAGAAGGAGGACAATACATTGAATGAAACACCGACACTGGAAGGCAAAGATGGAACAATCAGATTAAGTGAGCTGTTGGAATTATTCAGCAGGCAGGATGGAACAGAGGAGCAGGAACAGAAACAGGACATATTGGCTTTTGAGGGGGATGCGGCAATCAGGGCAGTCTATCTTCAGGATGATGATGCGTGGGAAACTCTCTTAAGTAAAAAAGGTAGTGGAACTCAGCCAGATTGCAGCCAGCTCATTCGTATGCAAAGCTGTAATGAAAAGGCATATCAATCAACATACCGCCTTGGAATCCCTCCGGAAGATGGCATATCGGAAGTGGAAAATGCATTGGAAGGCAACGGACAAGGTGAGATAGAAGATAGGTTACATGGAAACTGTATTGTTTCCGGAGTTTCACTTCGTAAGGAATTGTCTGAGGTTGAAGGTGCAGAAGGTATTGCAGAAGGTATAAAGAATACGAATCAGGTAAAAAATTATCAGACCTATGTGGTGGTAAATGATAAAGAGGAGATGCTTGTTATCTATTCCGAGCGGTTTGCTATCAGAAAGAATGAAGATTCCAATCGGGAGAAAGCATGTAAACGGTTACTATATGTCATGATGCAGGATGGAGCACAGAGCCGGAAAGATAGCAGTAAGATAGCAACCATGTTTCCCATCAAGAAAGAGGCATTTGATACCTTTAAGGATACACATAGTCATATGACTGGGTTTATTAATGGTTATAAAAAGGAGGAAGGGAGACATAGAGATATTGTGGTTGCAGATGGTATAACAGGAAATATGAGCATATTTGCAAAAGGATTGAAACAGAAGTATGATTCCGAGGCGATAAAGGCATATTGTCAGGAATATGATAAAAATAGTACGGAAGATGCGGCGAAAAATTCGGACACTGGTAAGTGAATGGTAAGGAAAGCTGGCGAAACACAAAAAGAAAGGTATGGTGAGACAGATGAAGAGACAGAGTATGCGTAACAAAATGATGACATGGATGATGGTATTTGCAATGGTGCTGTCCTCTATTAATGTAATGGCTTTTGGGCAGCGTGTAAACGCAGAAGAAGTAATGGTTAAAGTGACCATGGATGCAGATGGAGGGACCCTTCCGGATGGAGAGGGAGAAAAAGAGGTAACTGTTGGTGAAACATATGGGGAACTGCCGACACCTGAGAAAGCTGGATATACTTTTGCCGGCTGGTACTTAGGGGAAGGAGAAACTGCTGTTAAGATAGAAGCAGCCACCACCGTGGAACAGACAGAGGAGCACACATTGAAAGCGAAGTGGACAGCAAATAAAGTTAAAGTGACCCTGGATGCAGATGGAGGGACCCTTCCGGATGAAGAGGAAGAAAAAGAGGTAACTGTTGGTGAAACATATGGGGAACTGCCGACACCTGAGAAAGCTGGATATATTTTTGCCGGCTGGTACTTAGGGGAAGGGGAAACTGCT
>CAJUBR010000046.1:0-11981 GCA_910584695.1 uncultured Lachnospiraceae bacterium | reverse complement strand
CCTTCCGGATGGAGAGGGAGAAAAAGAGGTAACTGTTGGTGAAACATATGGGGAACTGCCGACACCTGAGAAAGCTGGATATATTTTTGCCGGCTGGTACTTAGGGGAAGGGGAAACTGCTATTAAGATAGAAACAGATACCACTGTGGAACAGACAGAAAATCACATACTGAAAGCACATTGGGAAAGTTTTGAAATTAAATGTCAGGATATTGTATATGGTGACACCTTTGATCCGAAAATGGGAGATCAAAATTCTGGGGAACCAGTATGGTTTTACAAGGAAGAAAATAAAGAAGCCAGATATGTAGAATTTAACCCAAAGAAATTCCGTCCGGATGCCGGAAAGTATTCCATTTATGCCGTGATAAAGGGAACAAAGGATCAATCCAATTCAATAACCGTAACTGTAAATAAAGCGGTACCAAAGTATAATGTACCACAGTCAAAGAATATCCATGCACACTGTGGGGATAAATTGAGTGACGTTTCACTGGCTGTGCAAAATAACAATGGACATTTTGAATGGAAGAATCCTGACAAAAAACTCCAAGAGGGACATAGTGAAGAATATATAAAATTCATTCCTAATGATAGTAAAAATTATACAGAGAGCAAAGATATTTTAGTTCAATTTGAAGTTATTCATGATATTACAGCAAAAAACTGTTTTGAGTATGAGGCAGAAACAGAGCCAGTGGCACCGAAAACGGATAAAAAAGGAAAAAAAGTCGAAGAAGCAAAAGCAGGACACTGGGAATTTTACCGGTGTAAAGGCTGTAAAAAGTTATTTGAAGCAGACGGACAGGAACACGATGCATCATGGTTTGTAAAGCCGTGTTATGTAGAGGAATTAACGGTAGAATTGGGGAAAAAATATAAACTGTCGGATTTCGTAAAAGCAGGACAGGAGGGTGTTGACACAAAGAGTACAGCGTTTAAGAATCAAAAATATCTGAAGTTGAATAAAAATACGGGAACCCTTACCGCTGTTAAGTATTATAAGAATAAATTAAAAAAACAGACTATTATTACCTTTCAAGATAAGAAAGGAGATAAGCAAAAAGTAAAGATTAAAGTGACGATTGCCTCCCCGAAGGTGGTGAAAGCAAAAAAGAAGTTTACGAAAAAGACACAGGGGATACAGATTAAGAGGAAAGCTTACACAACAGTTTCTGGGAAAGCAGCTTATCGATATACGATTAAGTATAATGTAAAAGATGCGAAGAAGCTTATTGTCAAAGCGTCTGGGTTAAGTCGAAAGAGTACACAAGATAGGATGAACAAGGATTTCAAAAAAGAAATAGCAAAATCAAAAGGCACGGTAACATTTACTATTGCCAAAAGTTCCATAAAGAAAAAAAAGCTCACATTTAAGATTGTTGCAGATTACGGGCACAAAAATAAATCAAATAGTGTATCGATTACGGAATAACAAAGGCATACCAAAGAAAGGATAGAACCATTATGAAATTATGTATGGGTTGTATGAGTGAAATCGAGGACCGGTTTACGACCTGTCCCTACTGTGGGTTTAATGAGGCTGCCCTGCAGCAGGAGTCTTATTATTTGGCACCGGGAACGGTTGTGGGCGGGAAATACATTGTGGGAAAAGTACTGTGCTATGGCGGGCATACTGTTTCCTATCTGGGCATGGATGCCGAAGTGAACCGGAAAGTTATAGTAAAGGAATACCTTCCCAGTGATTTCTCCACAAGGTCTGAAGGGGAGCAGGAGGTCACCATTTATTCGGGTGATGCAAAGACACAGTTTGAACAGGGACTTACCAGCTTCTTAAATGAGGCAAATAAGCTGCAGTCTTTAGGCAGTATGGAAGGTATAGCGAGGGTATATGACTGTGTGTCGGAAAATGATACCGGGTATGTGATAGGAGAATATGTAGAGGGCAGGACTTTAAAAGAGATTCTGGCATCCGGTAAACAGTATGGTACGAAGGAAGCGGTGCCCCTGCTCTCCCCTATCCTTCGGGCATTGGAGCGGGTTCATGCCATGCATATAATTCACTGTGATATTTCACCGGAGACCATCATGGTGGCAGATACCGGGGATGCAAAGCTGGTGGATTTTGGTGCCACCCGTTATGTGACCACTGCCAATTCAAAAAGCCTTGCCATTATCTTAAAACAGGGATACGCACCGGAGGAACAGTACCGCAGTAGTGGAAACAGGGGTTCATGGACCGATGTTTACGCTGTGGCAGCGGTCATGTACCGGATGATTACCGGACGAACACCTCAGGAATCTGTGGAGCGGGCATTGGTGGATGAGTTAAAAGAACCTTCCAAGCTTGGTGTATCCATTCCGGTAAATGTGGAAAATGCACTGATGAATGCCTTAAATGTTTATCAGAAGGAGAGGACGGCAACTGCCGGTGCATTTCTTCAAGAATTAAATGCCCCGTCTGTGAAAAGGATAAAAGTGGCAAAGAAGAAGAAGGAGACCGGTAAGTTCCCAATCTGGGCAAAAGGGCTGGTAGCAGCCTTGCTTTGCGTAGCTATTGTTGGTGGTTTTATGGTTTACAGGGGTATGGATGCAGGGAGCGGTTATTCGGAAAAGTCAGCCCGGTATGTCATAGATTTTACAGGTAAGCAGTATAAAGACGCAGAAAAATGGCGTGACGAGAACAAAGATGTGCTTCCCAGCGATTTTAAGGTTGAAAAAGGATATATGTATAGTAACGAAACAGAAGGTAACATTGTTGCCCAATCTATAGATCCGGCTACGCCGTTGTCATGGGATAAAAATGTTCATAAAAAACTGATTGTTTATCTTGCTTCAACGGAAAAGACGTCTTACCAGGATATTATAGATTCACAGATGAATGCCGAGCTTTTTCGAGAAAAACTGAATTTGGATCAGAGTAAATTAAAGGATGTAGATCCTAAAGAAGAAAAGAGGGGGTATTTCGAAATCTGCAAGATTAAACTAAAAGATGGGGAGGAAATAAGAGAAATTTCTTCAGAGGATATTAAAAATAATTCTCAGCTTGACATTAAAATCAGCAACATAGAAGAAATTGAATATTATGCGGGCAAATTTTTTTGCTGGGGCGATGAGGAGCAAGAGGAATGCAAGAAACTGGAGAATTATGAAGGTCAATATATTACGGATATTCAGGCACCTATGTATAAAAAGGATATAGAACAGAAAGGAAAATATAACTATCAGGGGATGGGAGACTTCAAAGATTCCACACTGGTAGATGCTAGTTATTATACCTATCACGGCGATTGGAAGGCAGGTTATATATTTGAGCAGACATACAAAAAACCAAAGCTGGATTTGAGTGAGTCAGAAGATTGGGACCATCTTGAGGAAGGAATATTGTTTCGTGTTATTAAGAAGCCCATTTGTTATCAAGCGGGCGAATTGTTGCCTGACTTTCAAAAGCGAGTTGAGAAAGAGGGTTTCAAGAAAGTAGTGTTCTATCAAACTGATAATGGTAAAGAAAATTCTGTGAGCGAGAACAATCTGGGCAACATGGTAGTGGATGAAGGCAATATCAAGGTGGTGGATGACAATAATAATGTGAAAGACTACTTTCAGGAAAAGGAAATGAAAAACCTGACTTACAAGATTGCCGTTAAAGAGAAACCAGTGCCTTCTACCCAGAAATCAAAACCTACTACTACCACTGAAACAACGTATTAATGGAGAACAAAGCATGAAATTTTGTTACCACTGTATGACACAGATACAAGATGAAAAATTGCATATATGCCCTAATTGCGGAAAGCCCTTAACGGCAGACTCGGTGTCAGATCGGTACTTAAAACCGGGAACCGTGCTGCAAAATAAATTTATTCTGGGATATCCCATTGGTTCCGGCGGTTTTGGCAATACCTATATCGGTTGGAACCGGCTGCTGTTGCGTAAGGTAGCGGTTAAGGAATTTTTTCCGGAGCAGTATATCCAGCGCACCGGGGATAACGTGACGGTATCACTTATGGCAGAGAAACTGAAACCCAGATTTGAAAGAGGGCTGCAGCAGTTTCTGGAAGAGGCAAGGAATGTAGCGGCATTACAGGACATTAAAGGGGTTGTGGAGATTTCCAATTTTTTTGAAGAGAATGGAACCGGATACATGGTCATGGAATATCTGGAAGGAATGGATGTCAAGACTATTTTGCAAAAGTCCGGAGGAAGGAAAGAGTACGAGTGGTGCCGCCGTATCATCCTGACATTACTGCACACCCTAAGGGAAATCCATAAAAGAGGGGTTCTGCACCGGGATATCGCACCGGATAATCTTTTTGTTACAGATGAAGGGGTCATCAAGCTGATTGATTTCGGAGCTGCAAGGCATTCCGACATATTAGCGGATGTGCGTGCAGAGGTGGTGCTAAAGGAAGGATATGCACCCATTGAGCAGTACAGCCGTGGAGCACCCCAGGGACCTTATACAGATATTTATGCCGTAGCAGCATTGCTTTACCGGATGCTGACAGGACAAAAACCCATCCCGGCAAAGGAACGACTGGGGCATGACACATTGATTACCCCCTCGGAGATGGGTGTGGTGCTGCCAGAACAGGCAGAGATGGCAATCATGGTGTGCTTAAATATCCAGCCCCAGTACCGTCTCCAGAGTGCAGATGAATTTATGGAGGCATTGGAGGGAAAGAATTTTGTTCCGGTTTATGAGCCGGAGTGGATTCTTCCAAAGGTAAAGAAGGAAAAACGTTTTTCAGATATTCCTGTCTGGGGCAGGGCAGGAATTGTATTTGCGGCAATCTGTCTTTTAGTGGGAATTGGTCTTGGCGGGGCGGCATTCATCAGTGGCAGTATGGCAGGTGACAATCAGGAATTTTTTTCCGGTCATATCCTTGCAGATCTTAGTGGGAAAACGTTAGAGGATGCAAGGCATGAATTATATAAAATAGGAATAGATAATTGTTCGATTGTCTATGAACTGGATACACAGCCGGAAGGGACAGTGCTTCGGCAGCAACCGGAGGCAGGAACCATTTCTGATGATGACCTTATAGAAATTACATTGTATGTCAGTGGCGGTGATCACCAATACACCATGGAGGATTTTTCGGGCAAGAGCATAGAGGAAATCCGCAGTTATTTTTCTCGGTACAATTTTGAAATAGAAGAAAATGCGTATCCCGGAGCCGAGATGACGCCTGTAGAAGCAAGGGAAGGCGGGGAATTTGTAGTAAAGACCGGAAAGGTTAATCTTGTAAAAGAGTATTCTGAGGATTATGCGGTGGGAGTTTGTTTTGAACAGTCCCTAATGCCGGGGCAGCTATGTGACGGCTCGGAGGAATTGACCTTTACGATTTCCTGTGGGAAATTATCCAATTATGAAATTACCATACCGGATTTTACCGGCAGGGAAAAGAAGGAGGCAGAAAAGCTTCTGAAGGAAGCTGGATTGTCTTCCTATCTGGAATTGCAGTTTAAGGACAGCCCGTATGATGGGGAAACAGAGGTAGGTGCAGTCAACGATCAAAGCCTGATGCCGGGATATATTTATAATACATTAGAGGGAAAGTTTTACTGGTATGAAGACGGTTCAAGGTGGGAGGGAGAAGGAGATCCGGTCTTAGTGCTATGGCTGAATGGCAAACCGTTACCAGAGAAGGTAGGCAGAAGAACAACGGAGACACAGAATCATGTTGGCGTCTGGTACTGAGTCGTTCTAAGAATTTGAATGGTGAATAACGAGAGAGGCGGAAAGAAAAATGGGTAAAAAATTAGTGGATCCCAACAGACTTTGTATGGGATGTATGCAGGAATTAAATAGACCGGCGATAATCTGTCCATACTGTGGCTTTTCTATGGCACAGTATAAGCAGCCGAAGAACAGCCTTCCTCTGTGCGAAATCTTAAATGGAAAATATCTGATTGGAAAAGTCATCGGGATTGGTGGCTTTGGTATTACTTATGTAGGATGGGATTTTTACCGTAGTAGAAAAGTCTGTATCAAGGAGTATTTTCCAAGACAGATTGCAGTAAGAAATCCAAACGCTGTTTCCTATACAGAACAGCTATCGGTTTCGGTTCAGTATACGGTAAATGTACCGGAATCATATACAGCAAATGTTACACGGGAGCAGCAGGCATATATGAAAGGCTTAGAGGTCTATATTAAAGAGGCAGAAATCCTGTCAAAATTCTACCTTATGCCGGGAATTGTGTCGGTAAGGGATTTTTTTTACGGAAACCGAACCGCCTATATTGTGATGGAGTATATTGATGGTATTGATATGAAACGGTATGCAAAGGCAAAGGGAGGGAGGCTGATGCCGGACGAGGTGTTTTCTTTGCTGAAAGATGTGTTAAAGGCATTAAATGAAGTGCATAAAAAAAATATTATTCATCGGGATATTAGCCCTGATAACATTATGCTCGCAAAAGATGGAAAAGCGAAGCTGATTGATTTTGGTGCTGCAAAGAATTGTGCAAATGGGGAACGGGCAGCGGTGCAGTTAAAGCAGGGATATGCACCGCCTGAACAGTATGACAGGAACGGCAATCAGGGTTCATGGAGTGATGTGTACAGTATGTGTGCCAGCATATACTATCTGTTGACCGGAATCCGGATTCCCAATGCCAGAGACAGACAGAATCAGGATACAGTGAAGCTGCTTCAGTTTTTAGGTGTACCGATATCCGGAAAACAGGATTTTGCAATCCATAAAGGATTGTCGCTTGAGGCTTCAGAGCGGTACCAGACCATTGCCGAACTATACTACGATTTGTACAATGAGAATATATGATCAGGCTGGAGTGATAGGAACAATGGAGAAAGTATGCAGAGGATGTTTTGCAGAATGGGAAAATGATTATAGGGAATGTCCCAAATGTGGTTGGAAACCGGAGGAAAAACCGAATGAGTGGTTTGGCTGGCAGACAGGAGATGTGTTAGAAAAACGGTATCTTGTGGGTAAATTATTTTGTGTGACAAAACAAAAAGAAGCAGGTATGTGGAGGATGTATGACAATCTGCTGGGAATTTCCTGTTTTGCTTTTTTAATAGAAGAAGATGATGAAAAGCGGTTAAGAAATGTGGCGATAAGTTTGGAAAAAGGTACGGCAGGCACCGAGAAAGTGATTATACAGACAATAAAGACAATCGGAAAGCATCTGGCATTGATCCTGTCTCTACAAAATAAATATATGGATATTAAAGAGTTTCAAAAGCTGACAAATACACCGGGTTCAGGACAGAAGAAGGTGCTCTCAGATATGGAACAGGAAATGGTAAGGGAACAGATACTTCCGGCAGGAACTTGTCTGAAAAAACATTATCGGATCATAGACTGTATAGGGATTGGAGGTTTTGGAATTACGTATCTGTGTGAGGACATCCGGCTTCACCGTCTGGTGGCATTGAAAGAATATTACCCGGCAGAGTGGGCAGAGAGGGATAATACTTATGTTGCAGTGAAAAATTCAAAGTTATTGCAGCCATACCGCTATGGAATGCAGTCGTTTCTCAAGGAAATTAAGATTACCGCAAAGTTCATGCATACACCACATATTGTTACACTGTATGATGCATTTGAGGAAAATGACACCACATATATGGTAATGGAATATATTTTAGGAATTAGTATCGGACGGGAAATGCGCACCAAGGGGTACAAGCCTTATGCAATGCTGGAGGTGGCAGACATGATCTTTCCGGTTCTCGATGCACTCAAAGAAATGCATGATTACAGAATCATTCACGGTGATATCAGTCCGGGTAACATTATGATAACACAGCAGGGAGAAATCTGCCTGATTGATATGGGGGCAGCGAAATATGATCTGGAAACCCAGCCGCCGATTCGTGCTGCATTTTTAAAAGTGGATTATGCGGCCCCGGAACAATACAGGACGGCAAAGGAAGGAAGATGCGACCGGGAAGGTCCATGGACGGATATATATGCCGTTGGGGCAACCATGTATTATCTGCTGACCGGAAAGAAACCACCAGACGTCATAAAAAGGCTGGGTGGTCAGGATACGGATTTGGAGGAGGGATTAATTGGTAGGATTCCGATTGTATGGGTAGAGTTATTGCAGAAGGCAATGGCTTTGGAACCGGCAGAAAGGATTTCATCGGTAACAGCTTTGCGGGAACTAATGGAGAGCATATTGTGAAGTTTGAATTTTACAATTGCCTGCCCGAAAAATAAGGAATGAGAGGAGAGAAAAATGGAAGAAGTACAAAGGTTAAAGGGATGGCAGATGGGAGTGCTGACAGCACTGTTTGTATTATTATTAAATACAATGTTTATGCCGGCAGTCCACTTTAGTGGAGAGGTTTGTAAAAAGATAGTGGAGAGTTACAAAAAGGAAATAAAAGATAACCTTCAGGATGGAAAAAGTAAAGCAATTGACAATCTGTTTGATGGCTCATGGCTAGGGGGCTTAGTGGATGCCGCAACGGATGAGCTTGTTGAGGAATGGCTTGACGAATTGGCTGAGTATACGGTAGATAATGATGATGTGGAAAAAATTAATGAAAACATCGCAGATAAGGAAGAGGAAGATGGTGTTAAAATCCGAAATATATCACCTCTTCGTATTATGACACATAGTTTAGCAAAGCTTGTGATCAATAAGGATGCAAAAGATGATAAATTGGAAGAAGTGTTTGGGAAGAACTATGAGGAATACAATAAGGGTTATAACAGGCTGCGAATCTCCCTTTGGGTGGTGTATATTGCATCATTCATTGTAATGATCGTGGTAATTTCAGGGTTTATAGCAGGTTGGTCAAAAACAATTCCTTTAATTACAGCATTGATTTATTCTGTATTGGCAGCTATATTTTTTGCCTATCTTCGATTCGGTTTCATGAAACATATTTGGAAAAAGTTCTTGGAGTTGACATTGGATGACGCTATTACGAAAATGATGCCGACAAAACCGCTGAATCATTTATACTCTGCCGCATTACCAATTGCACTGGTTGTATGTGCCATTATTGTGGTTATCAGTATTGTAAGCCTTGTGATTAGAGAAAAAGAGGAAGTTTTAGATTATGACAGGGACTATGGTTATAATAAAGATTTTTATGCAAATGATGGAAGATCGGATAGTGCACTTCGAGGTACACAGGCGTTTGTCAATGATTTAGATATTTTTGACAGGAGAGAAAGCCAACTTGAAATCAGACCATTAGATGAAGAAGTATCGGGTTATATTGAAACAGAAGAATTAAATCAGAAGCCAACTGTTCCGATAATACCATCTATAGTTTATGGTAAGGTGTGCTGCACAAAGGGAGTTGCATTAGGACAGGGATTCCAACTGCCGTCGGATCGGAAAGTAATTGTAGGTAAGAGTCCCAGTAAAACAAACTTAACGATTAATCATCCTAATATAAGTAATGTACATTGCAGTATCCGTTATAATCCGGCTATGAATACATATATTGTAAAGGATCACTCCACAAACGGAACTTTCGTAAATGGTGTCAGGCTGCCAAAAGGTGTAGTACTTGAGTTCCCGGCAGGAACGGTACTTGTATTGGCAGATGGGACAAATGAGATTACATTGGGATAAAGGAGAAAAATATGGGTAATAAAGTAAAAGAAAATCGTTCCATAGGTTTGTTTATATTGTTTAAGGTATTGTCAGATATCTCTTTGGGAATATTGTTTTTTTCCATTTTTTTTGGAGCATTAGTGGTGTTGTTTTCTATTATTTGTGGAATTTATAATCTTATATACACAGTGTTTATTATTCTCTTTTATCGCAGTTGGATAGAGGATATTAATTTAATTTGCGATGGTGACGGGCAGCATACTGCGGAGGTTTTGAAATATTATTTGTTGAATCTTGTAACCTTTGGCATTTATTCATATTTTTGGGAATATAACCTTCAGAACCGTTTAAAGAGTAATGCTTCCAGATATAATGTAGTGATTTCGGAAAGCGGCTCAACGGTATTGTTGTGGGATTTGTTAGGTGCATTCCTTCTAGGGATAGGACCTTTAATTTCATTGCATATTATGTTTGAAAGTACCAATAGGCTGGCATTTGCGTATAATCAAAATTATGGGGGAGTTTCCCCGGCTGCCATGGCGGTAAATCCCATGATAGCCTCATCAGTAAAACAGGAAGTAACTCCGATGGAACTACCGATGATAGCCCCACCCGCAAAACAGGAAGTAACTCCGATGGAACCACCGATGATAACTCCGCCCGCAAAACAGGGAGTAGCTCCAGTGGGAACTTCGCCAGTAAGACAGGCGGTAAGTTCGATGAGTCCTCCACAAATGCCATCACCACAGCATCTGCCGATGGGACAAGTGAAGTGTATTAAGGGAACGGCTGCCGGTCAGGGGTTTAGGATTCCGGCAAATGCAAGGGTAGTTGTTGGTAAAAATCCAAGTAAAGCGACATTGGTAATCAACGAGTCTTATATCAGTAATGTACATTGTACAATACAATATAATGCGGGAAATAATACATATATTGTTACGGATTATTCCACAAATGGAACATTTGCAAACGGAATCAGGCTTCAAAAGGGAGTGCCTATGGCTTATCCGGCAGGAACGGTACTTATGCTTGTAAATAAAAATATTGAAATTAAACTGGGATAGTTTGTAATACAGAAAAAGTAAAAAGGTAGATTGAAGCACGCAGGATAAATGAGGAGAATATAGAAGAATGAATGTAAAAAGACTAGAACAATATAGGTATAACATGAATGTGCAGAAGATCCCTCAATTTACCATTATCGATTCGACCGGAGTATTAAGGGAGTTTCCATTGCATCCGGAAAACCAATCAAGAATTATTATAGGACGTTCTACAGAATGTGATATCAGAGTGGAATGCAGGGGTATATCCAATCTACATGGTAAATTTAAATGGATAAATGGAACCCTATATTATGCCGATATGGGAAGTACAAATGGGACGTATATTCATAAGCAGGGCAAGCTATATTTTGAGCAAAAAAGTAGAAATTACATTCCATTGGCAGATGGAGATTTTATTTCCATTCATGGTCGGGGAAATGATGTAAAGAACGGTTTTATTTTGTTATATACAGAACAGGATGACGGTGCCCGTTGGACAAAAGTGGATATTGGAAATGAGAAGATAACGCTGGGACGGTCTGGAAATAATGATATTGTGATTCAGCATGTGAGTGCTTCCAGACAGCATGCGGAAATTATGAGATATCAGGATGGTTATGTGATTCGTGATTTATCCAGTATGAATGGAGTTTTTTTGAACGGTTCCATGATTCGTCAACCGGTTAAACTAAAGGATAATGATTTTATTACTATCTTAAATATGCGGATTATTTATTGCAGAGGTTTCTTGTATTATCGAAGCAGGCAGAACGGTGTTACGCTGCATGTCCGCAATCTTTATAAAAAGGTAAATAAAGAAAGGTATATTTTGCAGGATGTCAATCTGGATATTGGCAGCAATGAATTTGTAGCGATTATTGGGGGTTCCGGTGCCGGAAAGTCTACCGTAATGAATGCAATCAGTGGATTTGATTGTGATATTACCGGACAGATTACTTGTGACGGGATGGATATGCGAAAGAATTTTTCTGTACTTAAGAATATCATTGGATATGTGCCACAGGAGGATATTATCTATAATAACCTTACCCTTCGCCGGATGCTCTATTACACTGCGAAATTAAAGATGCCAAAGGATGTTAGCAGCCGGGAGATTGACGACCGGATTACAAAGGTACTTGATATGGTAGAACTTTCACAACATCAGGACACATTTATTAGGAAGCTGTCTGGCGGACAAAAGAAACGGGCAAGTATTGCAGTGGAATTGCTGGCAGATCCAAGCCTCTTCTTTTTGGACGAGCCTACCTCCGGTCTGGATCCGGGAACAGAGAAAAATCTGATGCAGACATTGAACCGTCTGGCAAAGCTGCAGGGAAAGACCATTATTATGGTAACCCATACCACTCAGAATCTGCATTTGTGCGATAAGATTGTGTTTATGGGGACAGGAGGAAA
>CAJUBR010000045.1 GCA_910584695.1 uncultured Lachnospiraceae bacterium | reverse complement strand
CCATTTTTCAAGGCTTTCAAGTGTGTTTTTCTTAATTTAACTGTCAAACTTCCGTGAATATGCAAAAGAAAGATTTTCAGTATAATGAAATAAATAATTTGATGGTTTGTGATAGATTTTGATTGCGGAAAAAGTTTTTAAAGAATATAATGAAAGCATATATTCGAGGAGGAATGGAAATGCAGACAACGCAAATAAGATCAGTACAGCAATATAAATCGGATGTTGCTTTTAAAACACTGGTGGAAGGTGTTAATGATAATTTATATTTTATTCCCAAGTACCAGAGAAAGTTTCGATGGAAAAAAGAGCAGGTTCAGGAGCTGGCACGCTCATTAGTAATGGGCTATCCTATTCCTCCTATTTATGCATACAGGAATTCGGATGGTCAATTGGAAATTTTGGATGGACAGCAGCGGGTGATGAGTCTGTTTTTTTATTATATTGGGAAATTTATAGATACACAAAAATTTTCAGCAGTTGATTATCGGAAAATGGATGTTGCAAATATGAAGTATGGGGAAGCATTAGAAAAAAGCTTTGACTTGGTTGAGATGAGTACATATCTGGAAAAAGGTGATGAGCCAGAGGATAAAATGGATATTAGTTATGGAGCATTATCTATGGAGTTAAAGCGAAAGGTAGATTATACGACAGTTACGGTTATTGAACTTAGATGGGACGCAATGGAAAACCGTATAACCGATATACAGAAAATTTTTGAAAACCTCAATTCAAGGGGAACGAAACTTTCGGCTCAGGAAGTACGGAACGGGGTATATAATTGTCCTTTTTATGATATGCTAAGAACAGTCAATACAGAAAATAATGATTGGAAAAAACTTAGAGGAAGAGAAAGTGATAAAGAAGAAGATATGGAGATGCTTCTGCGTCTTTGCACAGTTGAAAAAAATGTAGAGTATAAAAAGGGTGAATTTATCATTAATGATTACCATAGTAATTATTCTGACTGGATGGACGAATTTTCAGAAAGTTCATTAAAGATGAATAAGACGGAGATTGAACATTATAGATTGGTTTTAGAAGACTTTTTTGCACGTTTTCAATTAGACAGGATATTAGGTCTGCAAAAAGCATTAATTGAAAGTCTATTTGTGGTAATAGAAAAGACGAATCTTAATATACAGATAACAGAAGAAATAAAAGATGCTGTATTGAATGACAGCAGATATAAAGACAGTTCCAGACAGGGAATGGTTCAAAAAGGTAAAATGAATGAGAGGTGGAAGGGAACATATGAGGTTTTGTCAAAGTATGCTTTTAGAAAGGAGCATATAGATGGATATTGAAAGATTAAAGTCCCTCATAAAAAAATATCGTGAAAATAGAGCTTATTATATTGAACCACAAAATGCATATAACGAAACAGAATGCAGGGATGAGTATATCAGTCCATTGTTAGAGTGCTTCGGTTGGGACGTTCAGAATGCACAGGGGAAATTACCTCAGTACAAGGACGTTGTGGTCGAGCGATATGCAAATAGATCAGAGCGTCCAGATTATACGTTGACATTGAATGGTGTGTCTAAGATATTTGTTGAGGCTAAAAAGCCAAGTGTTGACATAACTATCGAGTTAGAGCCTGCAATGCAAACGCGCAGATATGGGTGGAATGCAAATCATGCAATGGCAATATTAACTAATTTTGAAGATCTGCTTATATATGATACAACAAATAAACCTGAAAAAGGAGACCGTACAGAGGTATCCTTATACAGAAAATATCATTTTGAAGAATATGTAGAAAAGTATGCAGAAATATATTGTCTTATCTCTAAGGATAGTGTTTATACAGGTAAATATGATGATTTTATTAGCAGAAATTTTAAAGGTAGTAGTAAATACAAAACAGAAATAGATGAAGCTTTTTTAAAACAAATCAATGATTGGCGATTAGAATTAGGAAAAGATTTATATAATAAAGATCAGAAATATCAGGATTTGTTAGTTTTAAATGATACTGTTCAGGAATTTATTAATCAAATTGTTTTCCTTCGCATTTGTGAAGATAGACAGTTGCCGCTGTATAAGAAGCTATTTGAGCTTACGGAAGATAAAGATAAACTTCAGGAATCTTTGATGAAGGTGTTTAAAGAAGCGGACAAAAGATATAATTCAGGTCTGTTTAAAGGAGAAAATCCAATATTTGATTTAAATAATGATATTATCTTTAACATTATTAAATCGCTGTATTATCCGCAAACACCGTATATGTTTACTATTATAGAGCCTAGCATATTAGGAAAAATATATGAAAGCTTTTTGACAGAGAATCTTGATTTGCAAGATGGTTTAGTTTGCTTGGCGAAAAAAGAAGAATATAAGTATAAGTTTGTTGTTAGTACGCCAGTAGAAATAGTTAAATATATGGTGAAAAAGACGATTGCACCATTGTGCGAAGGTAAAGATTTATGTGATATTTTAAAACTGAAAATTGCTGATATAGCATGCGGATCAGGAATTTTTCTGGAAGAAACTTATCAATATTTGATAGATTACGTATCAGGCTGGTATCAAAGTAATAAACCAGATGTATTGTTGGAGTTAAATAATGGAAGGAAGAAACTTCCATTAGAAGTTAAACGTGATATTTTGGTGTCATGTATATATGGAGTAGATATTGATCAGCATGCGGTGGAAGTCAGCAAATTTTCATTGCTGTTAAAATTAATTGAGGATGAAACGACACCATCCGTTTTAAGCTGTAAACCGATATTGCCTGATTTATACAATAATATCAAGAATGGGAATTCGCTTGTATCTGTGAAAGATATAAGTGATAGTCATTTAGATGTAAATGAATTACTATCTATCGTACCATTTGAATGGAGCGAATTTGAAGAAGGTATCACTTTTGATGCGATACTTGGAAATCCGCCATATGTGAAAACAGAAGATATGCATAGCTTATCTGGTGAAATAGAATTCAATATATATAAGCAGAAATTTACTAGTGCATATAAGCAGTTTGACAAATACTTTTTGTTTATGGAACAGGCTCTTCATTTGCTCAAACTAGATGGGGTATTATGTTATATTGTGCCTAATAAATTTTTTAAAATTGCGTCTGGTCAGGAACTCCGAAAAATATTAGCTGATAAAGTGACTTCAATTGAAGATTTTGGGGATGCTCAACTTTTTAAAGACAAAACAATTTACAGTTCCATTGTGTCTGTACAAAATATGGAGAGTAAGAAGCTAACCTACTCTGTTGTTAATAATGTTACACAATTGTGGTCGGGAGACAACATTGAGAGTATAGATATTGATTCAAGTAAGTTGGATAAAACGCCGTGGCTATTGACGGATGATATGGAATTCCTAAAAATGCTTAGAGCATTAGAAGATAAAACGGTATCATTATCAGAAGTAGTATCAATTTATAATGGAATCCAAACCAGTGCAGAAAGAGCAGAAAAGTTCTCTAATAAAAAAGAGGTATATTGGTTTTCAGAAGATGCTGTTTTAGAGGAGGATGACAGTATTGTTCGTATACAAAAATATGGAAAAAAGTATCAGATTGAAAAAGATATATTGAAACCATATTTTAAGCCGACAAAGGTAGCAGAAAAGGGGATGGAAACATACTCCCTTCTGAAAACAGATAAAAGAATCATTTTTCCATATAATGCAGAAGGTAAGTTATTAGATATTGATACAATGAAAAATACATATCCAGGCACATGGGAGTATTTGAATGATTGCTATGATCGATTGGTTCCTAAGGCACTTAATAATGGTATAGGAAGGGATATTCCCGATGCAACGAGTGGAAATTGGTATCAATATGGTAGAACACAAGCGTTAACTACTTTTATCAACACGCCAAAACTAATTGTACGAGTTTTGAGTAAAATACCAATGTATGCGTATGATGCGCATGATATGTTGATAGCTTCTGGTGGAACAGCAGGATATTGTGCAATAAGTGAATTAGCTAATTCTGAATATGCTTTGGAATATATACAGGCATGGTTGAACCATCCGTTTACAGAAAAAATATTACAAATAAAAGGCAGTGACTTTGAAAATGGTTTTACAGCAAGAGGGACATTTTCACTAAAGACGTTACCTTTTGTTGAAATTGATTTTGGTGATGATTTGCAGAAACGTATGTATGACGAAGTTGTGAGCAAGACACGAGAGATATATGCGTTGAATGATGAATTGCTTATTCGTAAAGATAAAGCATCACAAAATGTAATTAATATGAGAAAAAATATGCTGATACAAGATATACAAGGATTGATAACGAAGGTTTATCAGCAGGATTTTAGGTGAGATTATGAAACTAAAGGAGAACAGTTCGGCACAAAAGTTGAGAGGTGCATATTATACACCTCCCCCTCTTGCAGAAATGATGGTTGAGTTATTTTCTGAAAAAAATGAAATTAAAAGAATTCTTGAACCAAGTTGTGGGGATGGAGTTTTTATTGATGCGTTAATAGAAGAAAATTATAACTATAGAATCGAAGACGTAGTAGCAATTGAGATAGAGGAAGAAGAGGCAAAAAAGGTAGAAGAAAAAAAGGATAGAATGCCAAATCTTAGAGTTATAAATTCTGATTTCTTTGACTATTATGAAAAAAATAAAGAACAAAAATTTGATCTTATTTTAGGAAACCCACCGTATGTGAGGTATCAATATTTAGAGGAAGAGCAGAGAGAATTGATGTCGGATATCCTTACTTCTCGAGGAATGAAGGCAAATAAGCTTATTAATACATGGGTTGGCTTTATGGTTGCTTGTGTCAATATGCTATCTGATCAGGGGAGTATTGCATTTGTAATTCCTGCGGAAATATTACAGGTGGCATATGCTGAGGATTTGAGACTATTTTTAGCTAATCATCTTTCAAAAATAACCCTGATAACCTTTGAAGAATTGGTGTTTCCTGATATTGAACAAGAAATTGTTGTTTTTATTGGTCAGAAGGGTGACGAAGAAAAGGGTATTCGTATCATTGAATTGAATAATTTAGATGACTTGAGAAAAATTGATGTAGAATCAAATGGATTTCAAAAGCTTCAGCATGTTCATGAAAAATGGACAAAGTATTTTACTACACCCGAAGAGAATAAGTTGATTTCTTCAATCAGATCAGATTTTAGAATGCAGACATTATCAGATATTGCCCTTATAAACGTAGGAATTACCACAGGAAATAATAAATATTTTTCTGTAACTAAGAAAACGGTTGATGAATATGAATTGAGTTCGGTAATAAGACCTCTTATTGGTCGAAGTGCTCATGCGCATAGCATTTATTTTGACGAGAAGGATTGGAGAAAGAATGTAGATGCTGGAAAAGCAGCATTTCTAATTGATTTTCCGGAAGTAGACTATAATGAATATCCTCAGAAACATAAGGATTATATTCAATACGGCGAAGATAATAAAGAAAATGCTGGTTATAAATGTTCTATAAGAGAACGTTGGTACAGGATTCCTTCTGTATGGGTACCAGATGCTTTTTTCCTCAGAAGAAACAATCTATACCCTAAATTCGTTTTAAATAGATGTAATGCAGTGTCAACAGATACGATGCATCGTATTAAATTTAATGATGGAATTGATCCAGAAAGAGCAGTACTGTCATATTACAATAGTATATCATTTGCCTTTACAGAATTATGTGGTAGAAGTTATGGTGGAGGTGTACTAGAGATATTGCCAAGCGAGGTTGGTAATATATTAGTTCCTAAACTTGATGGAGTGCCAATTGAAAAGGTTCGAGAAGTATTACAGCAAGTGGATGAGATTGTTCGTCAAGGAAAAGATATCGAACAAGCATTAAATATTGTTGATAAGGAAATTCTTATGGATATAATCGGATTTGAGCAGACCGTTTGTGAAAAGGCAAGAATGATATGGAAAAAGATGCAACACAGAAGATTAAGGAGATCGTAGAACAGGAGAGAATAGTATGAATTGTGAACAAATGCAGAGTGTAAGAGATACATTCCAATCAATTTTAAGAGCAGATTATATTTCAATATCAGAAGTTAAGCAGCTGGAGGAACTGAATGAGTATTATGTGGATTTTTTTAAAGTCTTACCCAAAGTATTGCAAAGTCAAGATAGTTATGTAAATGGAAGAAGGGGAACTGGGAAAACTACATTATTAATGAGAGCATATTTTGAATGTATGAAAACAATTTCTCCATTAGTAAGGACAGAAAGTAATATTTTAAAGGGGAAAACAATTCTTCCGTTATATATTGATCTTAGCCAGTGCAAAGAAATGTTTACAGATAATAGTGAAAATATAGAATATAATTTTGTAAATAAAATTGTATATGAATTAAGTAATCAATTGTCAACGATATTTAAACAGAATAAAATACATCTTTTTAAAAAAGATCATTCAAAATCAGAAGATTTTGAATACATAGAGCAATGCATAAAGGAAGGATTAGTACTAAAATCAAGACACAATAATATTAAAGCAGAACAAAGTGTTGAAAATGAAAATTGTGTAAAGAGTGATATTTCATTGACATCAGTAGCGATAGAAGGGAAAATGACGGAATCTATAGATAAAAAAACACAATATGATATTGAAGAAGTTAGAAGTTATAATGTTCAAGAATTCCTTGGAAGCTTAGGGAAAATAAGAAAAGACAGTGGACTAAACGCAATATATATTTTTGTAGATGAATTTTCTGATTTAGATGAAGATGAACAAGAGAAATTTTCGATTCTATTAAAAAAATTTTTAGGCTCGAAAAATAATATATTTTTTAAAGTTGGTACAATAACTGATAGATATTATTTTGGTAAGGATATAATTATAGGTAGAGATATATATCCAATATCATTAGATTTAAGCGATTTTGTGGAAAAATATGGTGGAATTGTTGCGGCATCAAAGGAACTGTGTGAATATACAAAAGAGTTAATTATCAAAAGACTAAAAGTTTATGGAGATAGTGCCACTATTGAAGATGTTTTCAAAGGGAATATTAATGAAATACTCCGTAGAATCAGTATTGAAGCAATGGGGGTGCCAAGAACAATTGGTATGATTTTGCAAAATGCACTATCTCAGGCAGAACTTAAACAGGATAAGTGCATTCAATTAAAAGAAATAGGTGTAGGTATAAAAGAAACTAGAAAGGTATATTTTAAACAATTTCAAGGTGCTGTGCAGAAAAAGGCAATCCCTGGATATTATATGGATATGTGGAATAGTTTGTTGAAAAGAGCCCTTGAAGAAAAAACAAAGAATCCTAAGCGGCCAGCTAGTCATTTTATGATAGATCCAATTAGAAAGAAGTATTTAAATACGTTTTGCGAAAACTTCATGGTACATTGTTTGGAAGATAGTAGAGCTTCTAAATATGGTGGAAATTATGTTTTGTATGCGTTAGATTTTGATATATGTAATGAGAATAGTATTTTATATGCAGAGGACAAGGATGAATTTACGGCTGTAAGATTTATTTACGATAAAGTATTACAACCCTATGATTGTTATTTTGTTAAAGAACAGATAAAAAGTTATAAATGTCCAGATTGTAATAAAATATATGAAGAACAAGAGGTTGCACAAGCTAAGGTAAAACGTTGTTATGAATGCGATACAAAATTAGTAGAGATAGTACATAGAGATGTACCAATGACAAATGGTAATTATACGGAAGTTGAAGTAAAAATACTTGGGATTATTGCTACATTATCAAAGGAAGATGCTATGACGGCAACAGAAATTGGAGATTCAGTAGGATGTAGTTACCAGAAAGTTGCACTATGGTGTAGCAGGGTGTTGGGAAAAAAATCGCTTATAAATGTTGAAAAAAAGAATGGTAAAAATTATTATTATGATAATCCATTAAGCGATGAATTGTAAAGGTTGGAGAGTTACGCTGAGCAGTTTTAAGTATACAACACATATGAAACACTGCCTGCCACAAATCCCCTATATATTGATATGCTTTTCAAGATATCAAGACGTTAACAAAGAGGAAAAAATGGCAGAGAAGATTCAAAAGAAACGGATGAAAAAATTTATATGGATACCGGGGCTTTGTGTCAGTCTGTATCTTTTCTTTTTTTTGGCAGAACAATGCATTGGTTACGTCATGGTACACATATGAAACGGATGAAATCGGAGAGGCTTTGGATGGTTATCGGATTGTGCAGATTTCCGATTTGCATAACAAGCAGTTTGGAAAAAATCAGAAACGGCTGTTAGAAAAGATTGGGGCTTGTACTCCCGATTTGATTCCCGCGAGCAACGAGCCAAGTGGCTGCTTGCAGACATTTGGCGACTGCCGCGATGCAAGCTTGATGCCCCGTTGCTTGCAGCGGGGTTGTTGACTGTGGTAACAGGGGATTTGGTAGACAGTAATCATACGAATCTGGAAAAAGCGATGGAATTTATCCGTGGTGCAACTTTGATTGCACCGGTGTATTATGTAACGGGTAATCATGAAAAATGGTTGGATAAAGATACGGAAACGGTTTTATTGGAGCAGTTGAAGCAGGCAGAAGTCAGATGCCTTAATAACGGGAAAGAAGAGATTCGTGTAAAGCAGGACGGCTTTCTCTTGTTTGGACTGGATGATTCCAATTTAGTGGATGATACTTTGGAGCAGTTAATTTCAGATGACAGCAAAGGCCCATCAACAGAAGAAATGTTTATGGTTTTTCTGGCCCATGAACCGCAGAACTTTCTTCAATATAGCGATACGAAGATAGATCTGGTGCTGGCAGGACATGCCCACGGGGGACAGGTAAGACTGCCGTGGATAGGTGGAATTGTGGCACCGGATCAGGGATTTTTCCCGAAATATACAGAAGGTCTTTATGAGGAAAACGGTACTTCCATGATTGTAAGCAGAGGATTGGGAAATAGTATCATTCCAATCCGCATTTTTAACCGACCAGAAATTGTATGTGTGGAATTGAGTAAGAAATAAGAATATGACTGTAGTCACATTGCACATTTGTGTTATAAATGTATAATGAAAAGGTCTGAAAAAAAGGCACATCATTCGCAGCGCTGCCAAGTGCTCAATATAGGAGGAATCATGCAGGAAGCAGTTAATTTTATCCGCTCTATGGGTTTAATCGTAGTATTGACCGCAACAGCGGTGTTTTCATCTGGGCAGCCATATCTATGTCTGCTGTCAGCGGGAGTGTTGATGGTAATTTTTGCAGTAGAGAGTGTATCGGATTCGGAGAAAAATACCCTGCTTTTGCTTGTGAAAAATGTTTTTGTGGCAGCCTTTGCGGTATTTAGCGGACAATTTATCAGTTTTCTACTGTTCTATGAATGCCGGTTTGGGAAAAAGGAATGGTGGAGGATTACGCCCGGAATTTTTTGTGCCTTGTGGGAAGGTATAATAGAAGAGAAAAAACTTCCCTATATTATCTGCGATGTTTTAATTTTGGAACTGTCGGTTTTTATTCTCAGTATGGTTGAGCGAATCGTTCAGCAATATCTTTTAACGAGGCGGCAGGCTGAAAAATCCATCAGGATTACAGCAATAACTGAGATGTATGAAAAGAAGCTGAATCACGAGCTGCAGTTTAAAAGTTATCTGGCAGAGAAAAATGCCAGACTGGAGGAGAGGGAAGCCATCAGCCGGAACATCCATAACAGCGTGGGCCATTCCGTTACGGCGGCGATTATGACATTAGAAGCGGCAGATATGCTCTTTTTAACGGAGCCTGAGCGGGCAAAGGAGAAAATGAATATAGCAAAGGAGAGGATTCATGAAAGCCTGGAATCCATCCGGCATGCTGTGCGGGTACTGGATGTTGAAAATGATACCGTAAGCGGCAGTGATTTTATAAAAGAAATATTAGATATCGCGGATAACTTTATTATGGATACGGATATAACGGTAAAAAGAGATATTATGGAATTTCCTTCAGAATTTCAGATACCCCATGAGCATACGGAATTTTTAACGGGAGCCGTACAGGAACTGTTTACCAATGGGGTACGGCATGGAAAAGCGGATACATTTATCCTCCATATATCAGGGGACAGCCGGCATGTAAAGATACGCATACAGGATAACGGAATCAGTGATTTTAGTAAAGAGAATGCTAAGGAAAGGATTTCAAAGGGTTTTGGGGTGAAAAAGCTGTCTGCTTACGTACAAAGATGCGGGGGACGGATGCGGTATTGGAATGAGAATGGATTTGTAACGGAGATAGAGCTGCCAATTTTTATGGAAGAGCCGGGTGAATCACCGGTTTAACATTATAAAACGGACTATACAGGGATGGAACAAGGAGCAGTATATTATGGAAAAATATCGTATTTTACTGGTGGATGATGAACCATTGTTATTGGAGAGTCTTGAAATTCTTCTGACTTATAGCGGTATGGAGGTAGCCGCCTTGTCGAGGGACGGCAAGGCGGCATTAAAGGCATTGGCAGAGCATCCGGTGGATATTGCATTGGTGGACCTTAATATGAAGGGAATGGGCGGGATAGAATTGATTTCCCATATAAGACAGCAGTATCCGTCAGTGAAAGTTTTGGTGCTTACCACATTTTATGATGATGAATATATTACGAAAGCTATTGTAAACGGCGCAGACGGTTATCTGTTAAAGGATAGCGGAAAAAATGCCATTATAGATGCGGTGAGCCAGATTATGGAGGGTAGGACGATTATTGACCGGAAAGTAATGGAACGGCTGGCACTGCTTATGGCGGGAAAGATGGATAGCACTAATGTGCAGGAGAAACAGGCGACAATGAAACTGCCGGAATCCATAACGGAACGGGAACAGGAAATCTGTACGCTTTTAACCAGGGGATTTACAAACCGTCAGATAGCGGATGAACTTTTTATATCGGAGGGGACGGTGAAGAATTATATATCTTCTATCTATGAAAAGACGGGAATTCATGACCGGACAAAGCTCATTGTGGCATTGAAAGGATAAGGATGCTTTATTTTGGCAAGTACGAGCCAATCAGCCATGCTTGCATGGCTATTTGGCGATTACTGAGGGGTATTTGACTAATAATATGACCACAGTCATAGAAAAATGTGACTGTGGTTATATTTTTATTATGGAAAATATGTGTTATAGTTTTTTTGCTCATATGAGTATAATCGTTTGGTTTGCAGACAGAGGGAAAAACAGTATCTATCTATATAATGCCAGGATTCCTCAAAAAGGGAATCGGATTCGTATCCGGAGACGAATATAGGGAATTATTTAAAAGGTTATTTTTGAACAGTTTCTAAGCAGCGGCATGGTAAGGGAGATACGGAATTAGGAGGATTTATTATGACGCAGAAATTATCTGCATGGAATTATATTAAAAATAATAAACGGCGGGTTGCGGTACTGATTGTAAGTCTGTTGCTGTGTTTTGTGGCATCTTATATTACTCAGATTATGTTAGGAACAGCAGAAGTTTCTTTTCGGAAAATATTTATTGATAATTATTCGAAGATGCAATATATAGAACTTGCTGCCAGTTCGCTGGGAATCGATGTGGAACATACGCCGCCGGAGGAGATAGACCGGATTTATGATGAAGAAAATGAAAAACTTACCCAAAAGCTTTGCAGTGAAAAGGGAGTGGAGAAAGCCTGGTATACCCGGGTTATTTATAGCCACGTTGCGGCAGTGGTGGGAAACATTACGCTGGAAGTACCGTTAATGGAAAAGACAGAGGATGTAGAAACCATTATGAAGCATATGGGTGCTAAGCTTGTAGAGGGAAAACTGCCTCAAAAACCCGGTGAGGTTGTGATTGACGAGGCCAGCGTAAAAAATAATCATTACCAGATTGGGGGATATTTTAACGGGGATGATTTTGATAAGGATTTTACAGTATCAGGCATTGTTTCCTGTGATTCCTATTTCGGGGCGGGGCTGGTAAGGGAAGGATATAGCCCTACCTCTATCTGTGTTCTTTCAGATGGCAGTATCCATGATATGTCAAAAGTACTGGAGAGAAACGGAATAAAAGTAAGGGACAACTATGACGGCATATATGACCGGAAAATAGGAGAAAAATGGATAAAAGAAGAAGTGGTGGATATGATTGACGGCTCTACGACATTTATTTTTGCAGGCGTTTTAATACTGCTGTCTTTGGCACTGTTGATTGTATATGTAATGTATCTGCGTGACCGCCATAGTGAGTGGTGTCTGTACTGCTCCATCGGATATTCCAGAAGAAGCATTTATTTTTCTATTTTAAGAGAATTATTATTTGATTTTATCAGTTCCCTTCTGATTGGAGGAGTGATGATTGTATTACTCGGGAAAGTACTGGAAATGTTGGTAATCTCGCCACAGGGCTTATTTTGCAGATTCTGGTATCCGGAGGCTCTTGTGCAGATATTTTGTGCGTATACATTTTTATTCGGGTTATTGCAGATTCCGGTATGGTCCGCCCTATACCGGATACGAACGATAGATACCATGGATGATGATATGTATTAGTGTCTTGGTCGTGTCCGGCATTAATATTGTTTATATTGTGGGGCAGTTGGTGACGAAAACAAAGTTTTGAAATTATCTGGTATTTATGGAATGAAAGGAAGAGGAATATGTTTGAGATAAAGAATATTACGATGATTTATGATATGGAAAAGGAAGAAAAATTGTATGCGTTAGGAGGCTTTGATTTGGAACTGCCGGACAAAGGGCTGATTGGCATTATCGGTCCGTCGGGCAGCGGGAAATCTACACTGATGTATTGCCTGTCTACGCTGAAAAAACCTACAGACGGAGAGATAAAATATAACGGAAAGGAGCTTACCGGATTGCCGGACAGGGAGCGGGAGCATCTGCGCCGGGAGGAGTTTGGCTTTGTATTCCAGCGGCATTTTTTGATTCCCTATATGAACGCTGTGGATAATGTGGCAGTGGCGGCTAAGGCAAATAATGAAGAAACAGTAAGGAGAGCAAAAGAACTTCTTGCCGGATTCGGGCTGACTGAAAAGGAATTCGGAAAACGTCCGGCAAAGCTTTCCGGGGGACAGCGGCAGAGAACTGCCATTGCAAGGGCTATGGTAAACCAACCTAGAGTGCTGTTTGCAGATGAACCCACCGCGGCATTAGACCACGAGAATGCCTTTGCAGTAATGGAGATTTTGAAGGAGTATGCGAAGAAAAATCTGGTGCTGGTCATCACCCATGACCATTCTATTTTAAAGGATGCGGACCGTATTGTGGAAATGTGGGATGGTAAGATCAGTGCGATAAATTGTGTAAATGAGAAAGGGGTGGAGAGTGAATGAAACCGTTTTCACCCATTTATTATATTAAGGAAAACAGGAGAAAGTGTATCCTGCTAATCTTTATGCTGTTCCTTTCCTATGCCGTATATCTTGGGGGATTGTATGTGACTAATATTCGGGATAACTGGAATCTTATGCTGGGCCAAAAGAGACAGTGTGTAGTTGTGCTGGCAAAGAATTCAGATACGGAAGGGAAGGAGATGAAAGCATTTGCAGAGCAGATAGAGAAAGAAGGCAGGGCAGAAGTGATCCGGTCGGGAAGAAGTAATGCCCTAATGTGGAATACGATTATGGGATTTACCAGTGGAAGCCCTACCTATACGTTCTGCTCGGTGGAGGATTTTAAAAAATATTGTAATTTTTTAAGTATAGAATGTGATTTTGACAAGCTGAAAAGCGGCAGTTTTGTTCTGAGTGACCGGTTTGCAAAAAACCTCGACCTCAAATTAGGGGATAAGATTGATAAGGAATATGACCAGAATATTTATGGAAGCTATACATTGGATGCACTGACCGAGGAGGACGGTTATTGCCAGTATTATATTGATGGAAGTAAGCAGAATTCCGGTATGTTTATGTTGATTGGCAGGGAAAAGGATGGGGAAACCCTTAGAGGACAGGCACTGTCTGATTATGCAGAGCAGCTGAAGCAGCAGTTTGACGTGGTAATTGACGAGGATGTAACAGAACGGATTGATAAACAGTTAAAGCCAATCCATACAATATATATTTTTCTTGTATTTCTGATTGCCGTAATTATGGCAGTAACCATTAATGCCGCATTTATCGGTATGTATCAGAAAAGGGAGTATGAATTTGCAGTGTATCGGGCGATTGGTATTTCGAAAAAAGAAATGGTGGGGAAAGTTGCAGGAGAATTGCTTGTAATGGATATGATTGCCCTGGTATCCGGTGCAGGAATCAGTATGCTGTTTTTATATCTCTATAATCATTTTGTACTCTATCCGGTGGGAAAGTATCTGCGGTATTTCCATCCGATTGCTTTGCTGGGGCTGCTTGTCTGTAATGTAATGGTTATCATACCTTTGATTGTGACAAGGTGTAAGAGGCTGCTTCGGGCGGATATTTGTGAGTATTGAAAGATGAAGCGGAACATGTGGTATTGTTCCGCATTTGTTAAATAGAATTAAAATATTCCAAATTGATATCAAATGCATTTTTATGGCCGATTTTGCTAACCTTTAGCATTTCATCATTAATATTATTAATATAGTTCCGTATTGTCGGGACGCTGACGCTTAATTCATCAGCTAATGCCTCCACAGTCATTCCTTCCTCGCCAAAAAGACTGTTCTGCATTAGGGCAAACAGTACGTCCCGCAATTTATCCTCTTTTGATGCGGTAATTATTTTTTTATAGTAAAATGTCATTTGTTCAATTTTATCTGTTAATGTAGTATTTAAATGTTCAGACGCCTGTAGGATAAAGTCAAGAAATATAAGGGTAAAAGGAGTAATATCACCTTTGTTTTTGACCTCATTTGTTATTTTAAATGCTTTGTAATATGCATCCACTTGCTTTTTGATTGTAAAAGATAAACTGTAGCCTACAAGAGGATGCAGTTCTTTTGACAGCAGATAGCTGCTGATAAAGCGGTTAAGCCGTCCGTTTCCGTCATAGAACGGATGGATATAACCAATAAAGTAATGTATGATGGATGCTGATACGATTGGATTCAACGTGTCATTTTTTATCAGTTTCAAGCATTCATCCATATAGGATATTATTTTTTCTTCCGGATTTACTCCGTTATGGATAATTTTTAAATCGGTTCCCTGTATACTGACGCCATTTTTCCGGAAAAATACACCGTCCGGTTTGTTTTGGATATCTTCTTTCATTACTTCTTTTAATACCAGATCATCATATATTTCCCTGATATCTTTACAGGAAGACAGACTTATGTTTTCATTATGTGACAGCATATTATATTTCTGAACTAACCCGTACAGCCTTTTTTTGTAACGTTCCGTATTTTCTGGTTTTAATAATTCACGAATTTCCTTTCTGGTGCTATAAATACCTTCTATGTCATTTGACAGTTTTATCTCATCAATTAAGCACTTTTTTGTAAATTGTTGGAGGGCGATACCGGGCAGAATTTGGATTTTTTTACATAATGACATATTCACTTTATATATTTTGGTAATGAGTTGAAGCATCTCAGGTGGATATGTTAAAAAAGCATTATTTCCGTTTATACGAATCGGAATATGCAAAGTGAATTCGCCTTGAAATCTGCTTTGATACAATTGTTCATAATTATCCATATTTTTATAATATTCCTTGGAAAGTTGTATATAATCCATATAGTTCACCCCTTTAACCATAAGTGTATCATATTTTTATTAAAATATATACATATTTTAAGTAAAACTTTATAAAAATATTATATTTTTATAAAGATAAAATTTCTGGGTCTATGGTCTGGTGTTTTTAATTCTTTGGATGATATGATTATACAGGCAAAAGTGTAACAATTGTTGTATGATAAGGCAAATGTTATTTTTTTATAAAAGAAGCCCTCCTGTGATACTTTCCCTTTCTATGATAGTTGAGGCATATTTCATTACAAATTTTTTATAGTAATTAGTTTGTTTGCATGGTACAATATCACTGCGGAAAGTATTTATATAGAGGTTTATACTAAAGCAGACTGAATGATACAATATATGGATATTGGTTGCCGGTTATAAAAAGGAGGATAATAGTGGCTGTATCAACAATCAAAGCAGAGTTTCAGTATGAAGTAGAAAAAGTATGGAAGATGGTTACATCACTGAATAATTATTCATGGCGAAGTGATTTAGATAAAATTGTGGTAACAGTACCGGAAAAAGAGTTTGAGGAATACACAAAAGATGGTTATGTTACAAAGTTTAAAATTACAGCCTTTGATAAATATAAGAGGTATGAATTCGACATGGAAAATAGCAATATGCAGGGTCATTGGACCGGGATTTTTGCTTATAGTAACGGAGTTACAGTAATTGAATTTACAGAAAATGTAACTGCCAAAAAGCTGATTATGAAACCATTTGTTGGAAATTATTTAAAGAAACAACAGACGAAGTATATTCATGATTTAAAGAACGCATTGGAGGCAAATGGATGACTTTTTGAAGTAGCAGTTGGTTTTGCTGTAAAGGTAAAGAAATTTGACACATATAAAAATTTAAAGTAAATGATGTTTAAATTGTAATTGGAGTAATACGAAAGCAGGGAGAGAAGGAAGGGAACAAATGACATGAAACCAACAACAAAATACAGCATATTAGAAAAATACTTCGGCTACTCCTCTTTCAGGGAAGGACAGGAGCCGCTCATAGATGCCATATTATCCGGTCGGGACGTCTTAGGCATCATGCCAACGGGTGCTGGCAAATCCATCTGTTATCAAGTGCCGGCACTTATGTTATCGGGAATTACAGTCGTGATATCCCCTCTTATTTCTCTGATGAAAGATCAGGTCAGTGCCTTGAATCAGGCAGGAATCCATGCAGCTTATATTAACAGTTCTTTGACAGAACGTCAGATTTCCAAAGCGATGCAGTATGCAGTGGAAGGGAGATATAAGATTATCTATGTAGCTCCGGAGCGATTGGAGACACCGGAATTTGTAGAATTTGCCGGAAGGGCAGATATCAGTATGGTTTCTGTAGATGAGGCACACTGTATTTCCCAGTGGGGACAGGATTTCAGACCGAGTTATCTGAAGATTGTACAGTTTATTAAAATGCTTTCGAAGAGGCCGGTGATCAGTGCCTTTACTGCTACAGCTACCAATCTGGTGAAAGAGGACATACAGTGTGTATTAGGTCTTCGTGATCCGAAGGTTCTTGTAACCGGATTTGACCGGAAAAATCTCTATTTTGGAGTGGAAACCATAAAGAAAAAGGATGCGTACCTTTTGGACTATGTGACGGCACACGGCAGCGACAGTGGTATCATTTATTGTGCTACAAGAAAAAATGTAGATGCCATTTATGAAAAATTGCTGACAGAGGGGATATCGGTAACAAGATATCATGCGGGATTGAGGAATGAGGAGCGGCAAATTAATCAGGAGGACTTTATATATGATCGTAGTCCGGTAATGGTGGCGACCAATGCCTTTGGCATGGGAATTGATAAATCCAATGTCCGTTATGTTATTCATTATAACATGCCTCAGAGTATGGAAAATTATTATCAGGAAGCGGGGCGTGCCGGACGGGACGGGGAACCTTCTGAATGTATTTTGCTGTACTCGGCACAGGATGTGGTGATCAACCGTTTTTTAATCAATCAGAAAGAAGTAAATCCTGATTTTTCTGCGGAAGAAATGAGGGCAGTCAGGGAACGGGATGAAGAACGGCTTCAAATGATGACCCGCTACTGCATGACGAAAAACTGTCTTCGGGAATACATACTGCACTATTTTGGGGAACATGGTATCAAAGAATGTGATAACTGTTCCAACTGCCGGAGGGAATTTGAGGAAATCGATGTAACCTCGGAGGCAAAAAAAATCATAGAATGCGTATGGGAGTTAAGACAGCGTTATGGCATCAATGTCATTGCAGGAACTCTGCGGGGAGATAACCGGGCAAAACTTCGGGAATATCATGTGTCGGATTATACATCTTATGGTGCATTAAGGGAACTGACAGAGCCGGTGATTAAAGAGATTATGGAGCAGATGATGGCAGAGCAGATGTTAGTGCGGACAAAAGATAAATATGCTCTGGTGAAGATTGCCGAAAAGGGAAGGGCATTGTTGGAAGGAGAAGGCAGGGTAATTCTTAAGAAAGCGAAAGAAGATATTTTAGAAGATGCCGATATGGGCGAAGCACTTACCGCAGCATCCCTGAATCGTACTTCTAAGATAAATGCCGGTACAAAACAGCGAAAGTCCGATGTCTTAAACAGCAGAGGAATGGAATTATTTGAACAGTTAAGAGGACTTCGTACCGTCATGGCAAGAGAGGAAAATATTCCGCCGTATCTTGTTTTTTCAGATAAGACATTAGTGGATATGTGCATTAAGCTTCCGTTGACAAAGGAAGAAATGCTAGGTGTTTCCGGAGTGGGTGAGAATAAATGCAACAAATATGGAAAACGGTTTGCAAAGAAGATTACGGATTTTACAGGCGGAAAGAAGGAAAAATTATATTTTGGTGAGGAAAAAGAGGTCTTAACGAGAGGAGAAGACAGTTCTAGGGGAAAAAGCAAGGGAAACCAATCCTATAAGAAGGATTTTTTTCTGACCCCGGAGCAGGCAGTGGAATTTCCGTATGAGGAAAAATATCTGGTGACGGAAATAGCGGAACAGATGAACAAACTTCGCGATCCGGATACCACAAAGAAAATTTCCGGTGCAGAAATCTTTCGGTATATTATGGAGGAAGGTCTGGCAAGCCAGGCTTTTTTCGGAAGGATTCCGAAAAAGGATATTACCGAAAGGGGAGCACAGGCAGGACTTTTTATAGGTACCCGGATCAGTCAGAAGGGAACAGAATATCCAGATATTTATTATGATGAACAGGCACAGACTATGATTGTGAAACACTATGTCAGGAAAGGCAATGATTTGTAATGGAATTGATAAGGGAGGATTATGAAATGTATGAAACAATTTTATTTGATCTGGATGGAACCTTGACGGATCCGGGAGCAGGCATAACAAATTCAGTGGCATATGCTCTGAATCATTTTGATATTGTGGTGAAAGATAAAACGGAATTATATAAATTTATCGGACCGCCTTTGCAGGAATCTTTTGAACAATATTACAAATTTTCTCCGAAGCAGGCGAAAGCGGCAGTAGAATATTACAGGGAATATTATCGTGATAAGGGTATTTTTGAGAATCTGGTGTATGAGGGTATTGAAGATTTACTGAAAGCAATCTTTGATTCGAAGAGACAGATGATAGTTGCAACGTCAAAGCCGGAATTATTTGCAAGGAAGATACTTGAACATTTTGGTCTTGCAAAATATTTCAGCTATATTGCGGGTGCCAATATGGATGGGACAAGAACAAAAAAGAATGAAGTGATCACTTATGCACTGGAAAAATGTAAGGTTGATGACTATACAAAGGTAGTGATGATTGGTGACAGGGAGCATGATGTGATTGGGGCAGGTAAAGTAGGAATTGATACAATTGGTGTCTTATTTGGCTATGGCGATTTTGAGGAATTAAAAAGAGCCGGTGCTTCCTATATAGTGGAAAATGTAGAGGATATATACACGATTATATTTGGGGATGCGGATATGTGATTTCAGATAAGGAAAAAACAGAGTAAATTTTGATATTGTGAAACTCAACTACAGGTAGAATTGGCAAAGCTGTTGTAAATAACCATAGATGAGCTTTTATCTGGAGAAGAAAGAAATAAAAAATTTTTCATACAGGAAAGCTGGTGTCGATATTTCGTATACCAATATATCCAAATAATATCGGAATACTATGACTGCTACGAAATAGGAATCATAGCAGCGGGAACCCCCAAAATAAAATTTAACAATCATATTGTTTGGTAAAAGGAATTGTTACAAAATAACCTGCAAATCATATAATATAATGTACAAATTTTAAATGCCTGCAAGGATGATTTTTCTGAATGCCAGTATGAGTATTATTGTAATATAATGTGTAAAGTATAGTATAAAAAGATTTGTGGAGGTATCATATGTGTACAGCAATTACTTATAAAACAAAGGATCATTATTTTGGACGTACTTTGGATTTGGAGTATTCTTACAATGAAAAGGTAACCATAACACCTAGAAATTTCCCTTTTTATTTCCGTAAGGTGAGAGATTTGAAACGGCATTATGCTATGATTGGCATGGCATTTGTTGTAGAAAAATATCCGCTTTACTACGATGCAACCAATGAGAAGGGGTTAAGTATGGCTGGATTAAATTTCCCGGAAAATGCGGAGTATAAGCCGGAGATGGAAAATAAGGACAATGTAACACCCTTTGAATTTATTCCGTGGATACTTGGACAATGTGCCACTGTTGCAGAGGCGAAAGAAAAACTGGAGCAGATGAATCTTGTAAAAATTGATTTTAGTGAAGAACTGCCAGTGGCACCGCTTCATTGGATGATTTCTGACAAGGAGGAATCTATTGTGGTGGAGTCGGTAAAGGAAGGATTAAAGATTTATGATAATCCGGTAGGAGTGTTGACAAATAACCCTGTATTTGATATACAGATGTTTAATCTTAATAATTATATGTATTTATCGACAGAACCGCCCACAAACTGTTTTTCAAAGAAACTGGATTTAGTGCCATATAGCCGGGGTATGGGAGCTATGGGAATGCCGGGGGATTTATCTTCCGAGTCGCGTTTTGTAAGGGCAGCATTTACAAAAATGAATTCTGTTTGCGGGGATTCCGAATCCGAGAGTATCAGTCAGTTTTTTCATATTCTTGGCTCGGTTTTTCAGACGAGGGGATGTGTCTGTATGGGTAAAGAGAAGTATGAGATTACCAACTATAGCTCCTGCTGTAATACGGATAAAGGAATTTATTATTATACCACTTATGATAATAGTCAGATTACGGGTGTGAATATGTGTAGGGAAAATTTGGAGGGCTGTATGCTTACCACATATCCACTGCTGCAGGGACAGCATGTCAGGATGCAGAACTAAATGGAATACTGAATCTTGTAAACCGTGGAGATGTAGATTTGTTCGAAGAACATTGGTGGTGTTATGAAAAGGAGTTATAGGATTGCGTAAGGCTTTATCAGATTAAGGTTGTCTTTAAATTTTCTGTATATTAATATCCCGTCTTTGACAATTGTTAAAATTAAAATAGCACTGAACCCCTTTTATATAGGGAGCTTCAGTGCTTGTTTTTGTTTTCTTTTAAAAGTCTGAGTGATATATAAAGATTCCTGCATTTTTTGACTTTGTTGTTGCAATATGCTGAACTAGAATTATAGTCATAATATTACAGAATGTTACAAAATACTACTAAATAAAACAAAATTCGACAAAAAACGACTATTCATGAAATAAATGATGTTTCTTGTTTAAATTCATGTTAACACACTGTGAACATTAAAAATTATCCGCTTGATTAAAAAAGAAATCTTATGAAAAATAAATAAAAAATGGTTGATTCTGGAGGGCAATATGTTATAATATATCCAAATGAAATATATTAACTTAGGGGTTGCTGTATGAGCAGAAAATAAGGAGGTATTTATGAAGAAACACACAATGAAACGATGGTTGGGAATCCTGTTAACAATGGCTATGATATTCAGCAGTTCTGCTTATGGACTTCCGAATATGGTAAATGTCGTTGAAGCAGCAGGGGTATCCCGTGCGGGGACGAATAACTATGGGCTTTGCGATAACATTCAGGATGGTACGATATTGCATTGCTTTGACTGGAAGTACAGTGATATTGAGGCAGAACTTCCAAATATCGCAGAAGCAGGCTTTACGTCTATACAGACTTCACCAGCCCAGAGGAATGACGGTAACGAGAGATATATTTGGTCTATGTTGTATCAGCCGCAAAGTTTTGC
>CAJUBR010000044.1 GCA_910584695.1 uncultured Lachnospiraceae bacterium | reverse complement strand
AACGCTTCCATCATATATTTTCTTACCTTCATCTATGATAATCAGTCTGTCACAGACTTTTTCAATATCCTGCATATCATGGGTAGTAAAAATAACGGTTGTCTGTTCAGTTTCGTTTATGTGTTTAATAAACTCCCGGATTTTTTCTTTGGCTACCACATCAAGGCCAATGGTTGGTTCATTAAAAAATACGATTTCCGGTGAATGAAGTAATGCCGCTGCAATATCGCCTCTCATTCTTTGTCCTAACGACAACTGTCTTACCGGCTGGTTGATAAAGTCTTCCATCTCCAGAAGCTTCGTGAATTTTTCCAGATTTTCTTCATAAACCTTCCGGGGAATTTTATAAATATACTTCATGAGTTCAAAGCTTTCAATTAACGGAATATCCCAATGAAGCTGTGATTTTTGCCCAAATACTACGCCGATATTTTTTACATACTGCTTTCTGTGTTTGTACGGAACATAACCATTAATTTGAATCTTTCCTTCATCCGGATAGAGAATTCCTGATAACATTTTAATGGTTGTAGACTTTCCTGCTCCATTAGGACCGATAAATCCCACAATTTCCCCTCTTTTTATGGAAAAGCTGATATCATCAACAGCCTTTCTCACTTCGTACTTTCTATGAAATAAATACTTCATAGAGGAAGTAATCCCCTTATCACGCTTCGCTACTTTATAATATTTCTTAATTCCTGCTACTTCAATCATCTGTTCCATTGAATTCTCCTTTTTGGTATATTTTCCGAATGGTCCCTTCTAAATCCGCCTCATACAACTTTACATCCTTGATCCGGCATCGTTCAAGCATATGTTCTAAAATATGTACCGTTTCTATCTTCCTTTTATCAAACACAATATGGAATACTCCCTTTTCAAAGGTAAATTTCTCCAAAGGTAAATCTTCAAAATCCGGCAGACTGCCTTCTGTTCTCACTTCCAAATGATAAGGAGGTGCAAATTCTTTCATAATCTGACTAATGGTTCCATCAAAGATGATTTTTCCTTTATCCAAAAGAATCACTCTGTCACAAAGCTTTTCTACTTCTAAGAGATTATGACTGGTATATATCATGGTTGATTTCTTTTCCTGCTTATAGTCTTCAAAATACTTCATTATTTTATGTTTTATGGAAACATCCAGACCAATCATAGCCTCATCGAGCATTAAAATCATCGGTTCTGTCAGCAGTGCATATACAAGCTCACACCGCATTCTTTCTCCTAGAGACAAGTTTTGGGGACGCATGGCAAGCAAATTTTCTATCTCAAAAACATCGTTCAGAAGTTCCATTCTTTTTCTGGCACTTTTCTTATCTATCCGATACATCTGAATGCAGTTATCAAAAGAGCTTTTTATCTGAAGCTCCTCCCACAACTGGGATTTTGTTCCTGATACATATGCCACATTTCTTAACATGCTATGATGTTCTAACATATTTTCTGCTCCATTTACCCTGATAAATCCACTATCCGGCTTCAATATACCGGATATAATATTTAACAGCGTTGTTTTCCCTGCCCCATTCAGTCCAATCAGTCCAACCCTTTCATCCGGTCTAATATGAAAGGAAATATTGTTTAATATACTTTTTTGCCCCAGTTCCTTACAGATATCCTTTAAAACAATCATTTCTTTTACCTCGCCAGCTTCTTTCGTGCACATATACAATGTAAATTAAAAAATCCCACAGGTCAACGCATGTGGGATAAACAGCAGTTATGCTGTGATAAACAACATTTATTTTATAATAAACAGCAGTGTTTCTAAAGATATCAGCAGTTGTTCTGTGATAAATAACAGCATTTCTGAAGGATTGCTTACTATTCTATAATAAGCTGACATGCCGCCTGTCATTGATCCTGAAACATGATACTTACAGCAAACATTTCTTTTTTTTCATATAAATCCAGGATTCCGGCATATTTTTCTGTTATCTTTCTTATTTGCTTCATACCATAACCATGCCCTTCTCCTTCTTTGGTTGACATAAATTTCGGATTATTATCCATAACCGATGTGTCAATGCTGTTTTTTACAGTAATAGTATCAAATCCTTTCCTGCTTAATATTTGTACTTGCACCTGCTTTTCCTTTGACACAAATGCCCCTTCCACAGCATTATCCAGAATATTATTCAAAAGAGCAGAAAAATCTACACTATCAATATAATCAAAGGCAAGATTTTCAATCTCTGCCTTTATCTCGATTCCCAATTCTTTTGCTTTTGAAAGCTTATTGTTAATGATGTAATTCAGCAGGGAATTCCCTACATTTACATAAGTATACATTTTATTTAACTTGTCCAATATGTCACTTGCATATTTTTGTGCTTCCTCTGTCCTTCCCTCTTCCAGATAGGTAAGAATGACAAGGGTGTGGTTTTTCATATCATGCTTTAACAGCCTGCTCCTCTCCTGAATCCTCCTGATTTCCTCTGCCATGTCCTGCTGCTGCTGATAATCATGCTTTATTTCTGCTAACTTCTTTTCCATATCCAGATTAGCAGCCACATACTGGGTTAGCAGCTTGTCGTGTTCTTCATATTGGATTTTCTCTTTTTTTCTCCGTTTTGCTGCCCTTCGTAATAATATAAATTGAAGCATTACAATGACAACTAAAATACTCACTACTATCTCCATATGTTTTCTCCCGTTTTAATCCTTTGGACATTTCTTAGGTTCTAAGTAATTCCAGCATTCTTTTTCTAACATCCTTTTCATAGCTTCTGCCTATAGGAATTAACTTATGCTCTGTTTCATACTTAATTTCAATTTCCCCGTTTTTTAATCTTTCAATATAATCTACATGAACCAGATAACCTTTATGACACCGGATAAACCCTTTGTGGGACAGTTCTTCTTCTATATTCGTCATAGTTTCCCGATATTTTATAACATCATTTTGGATATAAATGTTCAAATAATTCCCTTGGGATTCTATGTAAATAATATCTTTAATTAAAATCCGAATCAGTTCCTGACCTTTTGACAGAATCAGTTCCTGTTTTCTGTCTGCCAGCTCCTTTTTTATTCTCTCGGTCAGTTCATCTATTTCCTCCTCCATATGAGTTTTCCTTATAAATCCAAACGGTCTGTAAGCAAATGCTTGATAAACCAGAGCATCATGGCTTGTAACAAAAATCAGAATTGTATTTAAGCCTTTTTCGTTGATATAACTGGCAATATTCATTCCGCTAAAATAGGGCATATCAATATCCAAAAATAGAACATCCAGATTCTCACTTTGAAGAAGCTCCATCAGCTTTCTGGAATCATCAATGTAAAAATATTGTGCAGGAATATCCTTTTGCCCAAAGCATGCTTCTATTCTTTCGGATATATTATTTAAAATTTGTTTCTCATCATCACATATGGCAATACGGTACATGATTATTCTCCTTGTATCTGAATGCTTTCGATTATAACACAGATTGTAATTCGTTACGAGTATGAATAATCTTATTTATCTTTTTCTTACAGGTATTCCAAAATCTCTGCCGCATTTGTTCTTCCATCGCTTCTTCTTTTAACTCTTCATTATAATTATCAGTCACATCATAATAGCAAAAAAACAGGCAGCTAATACTGCCTGTTTTTGTATCAATCAGTTTATTTTCAAAAAATACGATGAAATTAACTTTCCCTAAAATGTAAGTGCTAAACTTATATATAGATATTTACTCCATAGGCACTACCATCCACTGCATATCCTCTCTTCCACATGCCTCCTTTTCCTCTCCTGTCAGCGGTACGATGAATTTATCTCCTTTTCTTTCTGCCCCTTCCTTTTCTAATTCCTCTTTTGTCTTATAGCTGCTGTACTCCTTTTCTATTCTACCCAAGCGTTCACATTTATCTTTTAAAATGTTATAGTTAATCTCATATACTGTTTCATCTTCCATTTTAAAGTAATAAGTTATATACCCGACCGTTCCTTCCGGCATTTTATTACCTGTTTTATCCGTCCGAAACTGGCAGCAGCCGCTTACAATCTGAACACCCGAATCTAAAATATTGTTAAGGAGCATTTTTGCATTTTTATAATTGGATTTGTACATTTTTTCAAAATCCTTGTCCACATCCAATGCATTTTCAATCTCTGGTACCAAAGGATCTGATATAATCCATGAAACCGCACCGTTTCCTACCTCAATATGTACTGTATAAAGACATCTTTCTTTTTCTTTCATATCCACTATATATGTAGATACTCCATTAAAGAGAACATCCTTTTCCAATGATGAAGTATCTACTCCAAACATCTTCTCTATGGCTTCACTCGCTTTTTTGACAGCTCCCTCCTTCGTTATTTTATCGGTAGAATTCTCAGCAGCTTTTTTAACCTCTTCATTTTTGTGTTGTAAGGCATAGTCCACTTTATACTGAAAATCTACCATCTGAAGCAGCTCCTCGTCGGTCAATGTCCGTTCTGGCAAAAAAAATTCAACCTCCCAGATTGCATAGACGGGATGATCTACCTCTTTATCATAATCCTCCATCTTATCTACAATCTCTATTTCCTCCTTCGGAGCCAGTTCATCCTTCTCGTACCGGTCTAGAAAATCCTGATAACGACTCTGCTCTTTTTCTGACATCTCTCTGGAATAGCGTGCCGCATCCGTCATATAATCTTTTGTCCTTTTTTCAGGATCTGATACTTCTAAATACCGTTCCATAGTATTCTTATTCGTTTTAGATGTCTTTTCTTTATTTTCACTGCTTACCTGGGATTTTTCTGTTTCTTCATTTGCCTCTCTGCTTTTAACTGTATCATCATTCCTTCCTGTAACAGCCAGCACGGACAGGATTATGACAACTAATATAGTACAAACACCGATTCCAAGCAAAATTGGTTTATACCCCTTCCTCTTTCCCATACTGTCCTTTGCTTTCTTCATAAAATCTTTCTCCTTTCTAATCCCTTCCTACTCAAATCTGCCGTGTACTATTATTTCCAAATCTATACTGAACCACTACCACTGATATTCCACCTCTCTCGGAGCAGCCGCCAAATATCCATAAGAACACGTCCTACTTGACTCGTTTCTCACAAAATGAAAAATAATCCCAGCAGTACCATAGATATATCCATCTATGATACTGCCGGAATTCATCAGAAACCATATTGAAATTACTGTTATCTTAACTGTTTTCTTACGACTTCATAAGTGATAACACCCTTTTCCTGCAGTTCTTCATCACTCTTTACTGATTTTTGATATTCCTCATAACTTCTCACATCATAAACCTCCAGTACCTCGCTCTTACAATCAAGTGCAATTCCATAAGTCATTCCATCCTCCATAACAAAGCGGAATGTTATGATATTCTGCATAACGGTATCTTCGTTCTTATTGTATACATAGTATACTTCTTTACAGTCTTTGGAAATACCAAAAGTATCCCGCAAATATTTTTCGGCAGTCTGGCTTAAAGAGTCCACCTTCTTTTCGGCATCCGATATAGACATGGCATCATCCTGTAATTCCTCGCCAAAAGCAAGAATCTGGCGTATCGTTCCATCGGCAGCATCTAAACTGAATTCCCTACTCTCAAATCCACTTATGCTATACACAACACAGTAACACGGTGATTCCTCTGTACCAACTGCATTGGTATCAATATAATGTGACAGTTCCATATCTTCTCCTGTTTTCCCATACAGTTTCTTCATCCACTCCTGTGCCTTTGCAACTGCCTCTTCTTCGCTGATTCCTCCCTTTGCTTCAACCTTCTCCTTTGCCTCTTCTTCGGCTGCCTTCTGGGCTGCTACTTCCTCCGGATACTCCTCCTCATAACGCTCTCTCAAGGCATAATTTGCTTTCTCGGAATAATCTATCATCTGTAAAAGCTCTTCATCCGTCAGGTCCCTTTCCGGAAGATAAAAATACGAAGTCTCCAGTACAAAGCAGAGCATATCCTTATCCACTTCACTCTCATTCTCTATTCTTTTCAGTTCTCCTTCCGGAAACCTTCCCTCCTTCTGATAAGCAATCGTTAACTCCTTCTGGCGTTTCTTTTCTTCCTTTGTAAGTTCTCTTGAATATGTGCTTGTATTTACCTGTATCAAATCAGCCTCAGCCACAAGGTCTTTCTTTTCTTCCTTCGGCATGCTCTCCATACGTTCCTTTACCATATTATTCACGACTGCACGTACCGTAAATCCTCCGGCACCCAACACTGCCAGAGCAATCGCTGCAGCCACTGCCTTTTTCTGCCAGCCAAACTTTTTTCCTGCTCTCTTCATTGCCTGTTCCATATCATTTTCTGCATTTTTCATACGATATTCCTCCGTTTTCTTTTCATCATAAACTGCTTTTAAATTGAACTTTTCCTCTCCTGTCGCACTGACCGTTGTTTTCATATTCTCCTGAACTACCTGTTTTACTTTTTCCGTAAAAGAATCCGGTGTATGCGGAAACATAGGATTGTTATACATAATATTCTTCCTCCTTCAAAAATTGTTTTAACTGATTTCTAGCCCTGCCAAGCCTGCTTTTAACAGTTCCCTGGGTTACCCCCGTTATCTTAGCAATTTCTTTCACCGAATATCCTTCATAGTAATACAGGGTAATGGCAAGCCTCTGGTCTTCTGTCAAATGCTGCATTGCCTGATATAAATCAAAATAGTCGTCAGAAACCGTATAACACTTATTTTCGGAATACTCCCGACTATTTAAATTTGATTCACTGTCATCAGAAATCAGTGTTATTCTACTTTGCTGCTTCCGGATATGAAAGCATTCATTAATCAGTATCCGGGTCAGCCAGGTTTTCGCATATTCGTCCTTCTTTAAGGAATCCAGCTTTTGAAATGCAATCGTAATCGCCTCGCTGACTGCATCCTCACAATCCGAATCATTCCGAAGAATGGATTTGCTGACCCGGTATAAGCTATCCGTAGAATCTATAACCAACTTTGCAAAATTTTCTTTATGCAAGACATGTCTCCTTCTTCCTGTAATCTGTTTATGCATAAACACACAACCATGTATCCATGCATTTTGTTACCGTTCTGCCCTATCCAACTGGATATTAGGGGTTACAATAACATTTTGAATGTGATGCATCAACTTCCCGCTAAACACAAACATTAAACTATAGCTGTTTATTTAGCTTTATACTTATTAGAGATTTGCAACCGGAAATCGGTTCCCAAAAAATTCAGACTTCTTTTTTCTTGAAAAAAAGAAAAAACTGTCACGCTAAGTAAAATATTTTAACAAGATAATAGAAATATACAAATATATAACAGCATCCAAAATGTCAGCCAGATATATTTATGTATTTTTACCATTCTACATTCAAAACATTACTTAGTGCGACAGCCTTAATGATATTCTACCCCTTCAGATAATATAAATACCATATTTTGAAAAAATACCTGCTATTTCCTAGCGGTTTCCTATAAATTGTCCTAATTGTTCAATGAGACCTGCATTACCATTTACAGATATTTCTCCTACCCGGTCACAAATTTTTTCCAAATATTCCAATTCCTTTAACCGGTACAACGTTTTATTCTCATCCATCAGCTTTGCTGTATTTAATAAGGACCTGGTGGATGCAACCTCCTCCCTTCTGGAAATCACATTTGCCTGGGCTGCCTTTTCCGCAACCAGAACCGAATTCATAATATCCTTGATTTCTCCCGGAAGAATAATATCCTTAATTCCCGCAGAGAGAAACTCTACATAAAATGCACTTTCATTTTCCTTTAACTTTAAAAATACCTCTTTCGAAATCTGCTCCTTTAATTCCAGAATCTCATCCAGCTTATAGTTACCGGTCAGCTCCCGGATAATAAGCTGGACAGAAGAATACATCTGTTGTTCCAAATTCTTAATATTCTCCGACACTGCCACTGCATCCTGAATCCGATACGTACAGGTTACATTCATCCGGATTCCGATTTTATCTTTTGTCAGAATTTCCTGACCTGCAATATTCAGTTCTGCCTGCTTCAAATCTACGATTTTGGCAGTTACGGAATAACGGTCATTCCAAAAATAATAAACACCGGAATCCAATTTTCTTTGCAGTTTATGGTTATAATAGAGCAATCCGAGCTCACCCTCACCCACTAATACAGTCGCATAATACTTCGCCGGAATCATTGCTAACATCTGCTTTGTAACTTCTTTTCCAATCTCCGGCTGCTCCATGGAAATCAGTTTTATTTCGTATTTTTCAAACACATTCCAGAAAATATACTCTTTTCTTATGGCAAATGCCCGCAAAGTATTGTTAACATAGATTAAGCCGAGAAATCCATCCGGAATCTCATAACGCACAGTGGATTCCTTAAATATCTGATTCTTTTCCAATATCTGATACGGAATATCCATAAAATTTAACTCTCCAAGCATTTCCTCAATATGTACCTGATATCCAAAGGTCTTGGAAAAATAATATTTCCCTGCTGTAATCAGTCTATCAAATATTCCGTTTTTTGTCACAAATCCCACTTCATTTTCTTTTATAATCACTTTCATATCCTAATCCTCCATTTTTTTAATTTCTTAATACGTTTCATACGGCAGGCCACCCCTCTCATCTTTATTCCGTTACGGAAAGCCGATTCAGCATTGGATTTTACAGGAGAACTCCCGTACTCTGCCAGATACATTTGCTTCCTAACAAAAGCTTTCATTAGAAAACAGATGTTACCAAAAACATTTTCCGTTTGCTGTCCTGTAAAACCGGTTTGCGGTATCCTCATCCTTTCAGGTAATAGAATAAATTACCTTCTCCGGACTTTTCTTTAGAGCATTTTTCATTCACTGTATCATTACAGTAAATAGCCTGCTATCCCTAAAAATGTCCGGTGTAGCGGAGAGGAATGTTCTGCACTTTTGTTTTTTTACGGATTCGAACCGTCTGACTTATAAAGTCTGCCACTTTTTTAATTGTGTACTCTACCAAGCTGAGCTACCGTTTTCACGGGGTGGATTTGAACCACCGACACCACAAGTTGAACCTATTCCCTTAATAGGTACCGCGTTGGAAAGACGCAGTTATCGGAAGGACTATGGAATACCTAGTATGACATACCGGCACCGCAGGGCAGGAGATTTTCTCCGATACCCAAGCAAATAATTCCTTCTATTTATAATAATCCCGCTCTGCGGGTTATTATCCCTTTACCACACCCACTGTCTTTAATTTTCTGACAGGAGTTACCAGATCCTTTTGCTGTTCCATCACTTCATCAATATCCTTATAAGCAAACCGGCATTCCTCTGCAACATCGTTTTTCTTCCGCTTGCCAAGTATTACCCCCTGCTCCTTTAAGTCAACAATAACCTGTTCCGTGGTAAATGCTGCCATGGCACCGCTTCTGGAGTAGCACCTGCCGGCTCCATGAGAAGATGTGTGAAAGGTTTCGGGGTTACCTTTTCCCTCCACCACATAGCTGTAAGAGCCCATAGCACCCGGAATGACTGCCATTTCGCCTTCCCTTACTCTGGTGGCACCCTTGCGGTGCACCCATACATTTTCACCATAATGGTTTTCAAGAGCAGCATAGTTGTGATGGCAATTAATCTGATCCGTAAATTCCACCGTACACTCCGTATACTTCTCAATCTGTTCTTTTACAATCCTGCAGACTGTCTCTAACATGTGTTCCCTGTTTTCAAAAGCATAATCCATAGCAAGCTGCATCCAGTTAATATACTGTTTTCCCTCGGCAGACTGCATCGGTAAAAATGCCAGACGATATGCATCCAGAACCTCACTGTACCATTCCCTGTTTAATTCTCTTGCTTTATTATGAAAATAATCACATATTGCCTTTCCCAAATGTCGGCTTCCAGAATGGATCATAATGCAGAGATATCCGTTTTCGTCCTCCTGCAGCTCAATAAAATGATTACCCCCTCCTAAAGTTCCTACCTGATAATATCCTTCATCAATTAAATGGAGCAGTTCTGCATCCCCTTCGTATTTTTCCATTTCCTCTTTTGCACGGTCTAAAACCCGGGATTCCTGCGGTACTTTATACCGTTCCGTTCCTAATGGCACGGCACGCATAATGCTTCCGATTATAGACTGGATCAGTGTTCCATTCCCGGTCAGAATCTCCTTCATGTCCGCCGCTTTTATATTGGTAGCAGTAAATATCATACCACAACCGATATCTACTCCTACTGCATTGGGAATAATCACATCTTTCGCAGCAATCACTCCTCCGATTGGCATTCCTTTTCCTGCGTGGGTATCCGGCATCAGACAAACCCATTTATGTATAAAAGGAAGGTTTGACAAATGATATGCCTGTTCCAAACAATTTTCCTCTATCTTACTTTCATCCTCCAACCATACCTTTACCGGATATCTTGTGTTTTCATTAAATAATACAAACATTTTCTTTCCCTCCTTATTTACACTTTGCTATCTACACTTCTGTTTCCTTCGATAATGCTATTCTATTCCGGATTGGTAATTTTTTCATATCAAAAAAGTTGCGAACTGATAGAGAACTTAAAAAGGGATGTACCAAAAAGTAAAAATACTCCGGCAGGATAGCACATTTGGGCTTCTCACATATTATAAATAGTAAAATCCAATAAAATAGGTAATCTTATGAACGACCAAACCACTTACAATTTTCCCCCGTTTCCTATCCCGAACCGGGATGCCATCCGGGTTTTTTCTGCAAGAATTGAAGAAATTACAAGAGACCGCAATACTACTTTTGTTACCATTTCCTATCATGACTGTATCGGTTGTGCCAGACCCGAAGATCTGGTTCGCTTAGTTGTAGACAGAAATACGATCATTCATGATGAGCGGGGCAGAACAATCCGTGCAAATGAATTGGAACGCGGTATGACTGTGGATGCTTCTTTTTCTTCTGTCATGACAAGGAGCATTCCTCCCCAGGCACAGGCATTTCTAATCCGGGTGGTCAGAAGGCACACTGGAAATCAAACAACAACCGGAAGAATTACAGAGGTAAATACCCGTGGGAATTATATTGTAACCATGAGTAATTTCAATCCTGCTTCTGCTATCCGCTTTCATCTGTCACCACAGACAGTAATACGAAATGCCTCGGGCAGAAGAATCCCGCCGGCTTTACTGATGCCGGGACTTAGGGTACGGATTGAACATGCAGCATTTATGACTGCAAGCATTCCACCCCAGACAACCGCTTTTACCATACAGATTTTGCGGTAGGATGATATAAAATTTTCCTTTCAAGGTTAACCGGAAAATGTAATAGTTGTCATGTTTGTCCCTCTATGATATAATCTATTACGTTTTTACAGACAAAATATACTATAAGGGAGATTGTATAATGAGAAACAAAAGAATTCAATTATTTCTAGCTTGTATAATTGGAATGTTCATATTAATAAATAATATAATAATTTCAAATGCTACAAGTAAAAAAAAGGAAAGTTCAAAAAAGGTAGTATTAAATGCTAACCTTGCAGATTCCAATTACCTAAAGAAAGTTAAAAAGATTTTTAAAAATCCAAATGTAGAAGAAATTTATGTTTATGATAATACTTTGCTAGACAATAATAGTTCCTACGGAGTAACATATAATCTATATACTAACAAAATAAATAAGTCAGGGATAATCATGCAAACCGTTCCTGTAGTATTACCAAAAAATGTTAAAATTAAATCCGATTCTGTCGGAAAAAATGCTATTGCAAAAACCAGCGGTTCACCAGGAGACAAATTATCCATAAATAGAACAAATAGCATATCTAGATCCGTTACCACAACAAACTCTGCCAATATTCCTGTATCAAATGCAGCAATATCCATAGCAGTTGGTTATAATGTTACATTGAAAGATAGTCTGTCAATTACAGGTTCTTGTACAGTACCGAAAAAAAATAACGGAAAAAAAGTTAAAACTATGTCGTATAATGCATATGCTATATATCAAGTTAAAACTTTTGACCTTGAATATTCGAACGGAATTAACAGGAAAAAAGTAGGTAGCGGAACTGCAAAACGTGCATATGGAATAAAATTCCAACGCAAATATACTTATAAATAGGAGAAAATATGAACGAAAAAAATAATAACAATAAAAGAAATATCATTAGTATATGTATCATGTTTGCAGGTGCCAACATTCCTACAATATATGCGAAGCTCCTAGTACGTTTTTTACCGGAAGATATCCCAAATTATTTAGATAGCATGCAATATTTTCTTACCTGCTTAAGCTGGTTAGTATTTTTAACTTTTTGTGCATGGATCATTGCTAGAAAAAAATAATACTTTTAGATAAACAGGTAACAAGGAGAACACAATGTCCGAGTTTAGAGAATTAATTAAAAGCTTTCCAAAAACAAGGGAATATGTACGTGACTTCTTTGTGTATGGATTTAAGACCAGAGACGAATTCAAGGAAAAAAGTCCCAGAACCTATGACAATGAACGCCGCCGGATTGAAAGCTGGCTGTCCGGATTTATCAAACGGGATTATACGGAAAAGGGGAAAAACATTTCCCTTGCCATAGACAGCAATCTTCTCGACACAAATCCCCTTTACCGGGTCTGGAAAACAAAAAGCTTTACAGACAATGATATCATGCTGCATTTTTTCTTACTGGATTCTCTCAGTGCACTGGAGGGAAAGACAATCGAATCCATTACCGATGATATCTTAGATAACTATGGTGTTTTCTTTGATTCACAGATAATTCGACGAAAATGCAATGCTTATGTAAAGGAAGGTCTCTTACGAAAAGAAAAACAGGGCAAGGAGCTTTTCTATCTGAAAAACCCTGATTTTCAAAATATGATACATGAATTTCCGATGCTTTTAAATGCTATTAAATACTATCAGTTAAGTGCACCCTTAGGTATGATCGGAAATACTATTTTAGATACTCTTTCCAAAGAAAACCGGGTGTTCCGGGTAAAGCACAGCTTCTTTGTGCATACCTTAGAAGACGAAATCCTGCTGCAGATATTAGAAGCCATGCAAAAGCGATGCTCCATTCAATTATCCATTAAGAGTTCGAAAAACAGCCGTGAAGGTACCCAAAGAGGAATTCCGCTTCAGATTTTTACCAGTACAAGAACCGGAAGACGCTTTCTTTGTCTGCATAGCTGCAGATCAAAGCGTTTTACCTGTACCCGTATGGATACAATCAAAAAAATTCAGATATTAGAAGCAGTGGAAAATTATGACAATCTAAAAGCGACATTACAGAAAAATCACCCCTATATATGGGGCGTGTCCTTTCAAAACGAACGGCAGACACGTATGGAATCTATTAAGATTACCCTGCACATCCAGGAGGGCAGGGAAGACTTCATTCTAGAACGCCTGAAGCGGGAGGGAAAGGGCGGCATCATTACCCGAATAGAACCAAACATTTACACTTATGAAAAGGAGATATTTGACTGTAATGAAATGCTGCCCTGGGTCCGTACTTTTACCGGACGCATTAAAGACATTGAATGCAGTTCATCCCGGTTAAAAAATCTCTTTTATTCGGATATGGAAAAAATGTATGAGCTATATCACATTTAAGAATATCAAATGATTACCACTATAAGACAGAAAGGCTGCATACGATGAATCTATTTTCAGATATATACAACTGCTATTATCAGATTATGAAATCCATATTAAAACAACAAACTGCCCTTACTCTCCCGGAACTCCGTACCCATATTACACAAACCGGATATGAAGAAAGCCTTCTTTATCTGATACCGAAACTGACAACCGGAGAATGGGATTTATTCAAACAGGAAGATGGAATCTATCTGTCCAAAATATCGAAGGAATTTTATGTTCCGCTCACCCTATTACAGAAATCTTACATTAAATCCATTTTACAGGATGAACGGATTCATCTGTTTTTCAGCCATGAAGAATATGTTCGGCTAGATGAGATATTTTCCGATATACCTACTTTGTGGAATCCGGATGATTTTTACTATTATGACCGTTTTTCCAACAAAGATCCCTATAACAATCCAGATTACCAACGTCATTTTCGTACATTGGTATCCGCAATCTGTGATAAACAATATGTGGATATCTCCTATGAATCTGGAGCCGGACACCGGGTACACCACCACTATCTACCCTGTCGTCTGGAATACTCCATTAAAAATGATAAATTCCGCCTATTGGGAATCGAAAAATCCAAGCATCAGAAAGACCGCGTCGAAATTCTCAATCTGGACCGAATGAAGGATGTGGAACTGCTGCCTCTTACTGCTTCCCGGCTTCCCGATATCAATCAAATAATTCGTTCCTCTTATTATAAAGAACCAGTGCACCTCCTTATTCACACTGAGCGGAATGCACTGGAACGTACCATGCTGCAATTTGCCAATTATGAAAAAAATACCAGAAAAGTGGATGATCATACCTATGAATGCTGCATTTACTATAATCAGAAAATGGAAACGGAGCTGTTAATCGAAGTGTTATCTTTCGGCCCCATGATCGAAGTGCTGGGAAATGAACGCTTTTTAGAACAGCTTAAGGAACGGCTTAGAAAGCAGAAACGATTATCTCCCTAAAACAGTCCTTTCTTTATCTTTCAGCCTTTCCCACAACGAACATTTTACCATATATGGAATTTTACTTCCGGTTCTTAAATTCCTCTTCCGTATACAATTCAAAAGAAGGTTTCGTGGACGGCATTTTAAGCCGTTCCGGTTCCTTATCCGGAACCGTTTCGTTTGCAGTACTCTTTTGAAATGTATTACTGGTCTCAGCGTTCTCGCCACCTGGGATAAAGTCATAATCATCAACTACAATCCCTACCGGTACGGCTTTTTCCTCCCCAACCTGCCCTGCTTTTCTTTTAATAAATAATACAATAAGAGCTGCAGCGATAAAACCAAACAGATATAAATCCTTATTATCCATAATCGTATTTCTCACTGCACGGCCATCCGGAGTGATATAAAACCGAATTGTACTCCCCTCTGCTTCCCAAAAATTCGCCTTTAATCCTTCTGCCATTTTTTCTTCCTGATTATCAATGTAACGAACACACAGATAACCTGTATTTACATAAGTACGACGGCGACCTACTCTTCGGTGGCGGCCTACACTTTCCCTTTCGGTATATTTCTCTACTACTGTACCTTTCATCTCGGTATAATTTGATTGTTGGAATGCAAAAAGTGCTGATTGTAATAATTTTATCATTATAATGAAAGATATTAGTACCGCCATAACAGCTACGGGATACTTCTTAGATAATTCTCTTATTACTGTATGCATAATATCTATTCTCCTTATGATTTAAAGTAATATCTATACATTATCATAAAACTACTATTCTATCAATTAACCGGCAGTTGCAATTCCGCAACCTTATGTTGCACATAGGAACTATTCAAATAGACAGTATTCCTTCATTATCATTTGAAAAAGATTATCCCTTCTGTTTCATTTGTTACCCTTTTGAAAATGATTTTCTTCTTTCCCCCTGAAAGATATTCCAAACAGCGTTCCGAATAGTAATCCCATCCAAGTATTGTGGTAAATGCAAAAAATACAAGACACAGCATCAACAGACATGCCGATATTTCTTCGGGAATTGGAAGTCCCTGCCGGAATGCATACGTCGTCACTTCCACTCCTTCCAATCCCTCCGCCTTCCATGCTCCGGTCAACACAATCGAAAGACCTGTCATGGTACAAATAAGAATCGTATCAATAAAAGTTCCCGTCATAGAGATTAATCCCTGACGAACCGGTTCCTTTGTCTTAGCTGCTGCCGCTGCAATCGGGGCCGATCCAAGACCCGCCTCATTTGAGAAAATGCCTCTTGCAACACCTTTTTGCATTGCCAGAATCATCGTACCGACTACACCGCCTGTTACTGCCTTAGGATGAAACGCACCCTTGACAATCGTTACAGCTGCCTGCGGAATCTCAGTTATATTACATATTAATAAAATTACGGTAATCACAATATAGATAATTGCCATAAACGGTACAATAATTTGGGATACATTTGCAATCCTTTTAATCCCGCCAATCAATACCAATGCCACGCATACACTTAAGATTAAGGATGCAATCACCACTGTCCATGAACGGATTCCAACACCCGGTATCGTAATCGTCCAGTTCATATCCGGGTCAAAAAAAGAATTTACGGCAGAAGAAATTCCGTTTACCTGTGAAAATGTACCAATTCCAAACAAACCGACACAGATACCAAAAAAACTTATTGATTGATTCCCACATAGCTCCTCCTCTGGCAAACTCTTATTATGAGTAAACTGCACTATTTTTTTCAATTACTCTATCTTATCATGGACAACAAAAATAAGCAATTTCCGATTCCCCCTAATCCACCGATTTCAGTGATTCCGCCATATCAATCGTTTCCAGCTTCCTTGACATAAATAAGTTCACGATTTGGTTAAACAGCAAGGTAAGCAGCATACTTAACAGATAACTAAGCCATGTAACATGCACATCAAAAGAAACTGCATCAATATTAATCTGGCTCATAACAAAGGCATGCAGAAAATGTCCTAGTATCATTCCCACCAGACCTCCGATTAGTGTCAGCACGATATTTTCCCGGAAAATATAGGAATTCGTCTCTTCTTTATAAAATCCAAGCACTTTAATTGTCGCAATTTCCCGCATACGTTCTGTAATATTGATATTATTGAGGTTGTAGATTACAATAAATGCGAGCAGGGCTGCACAGATAATCACAAGAAGTACCACGTAATTAAGACTTTTCATCATATCCGCTACTCCCTGCTTAATATCCGCATTAACAGAGACAATATCCACCTTTGAATCTTTCATCAGATTTGCAGCCACCTTATGTTCATCCGCATCCTCTTTTATATTGATATACATTGAATTGTACTCTGGATTTTCATGAAACAATTTCTCATATGTGTCCGGTGTAATGAGTACAAAATGGTTAAAATAATTCTGATAAATCCCGGTAACAGTAACGGTTCCTCCTGTAAGAGCACTATCCTGCAGCGTAACCGTATCCCCAACCTGAATATTATAATTTTCAGCCAGCTTTGAGGATACCACTATTTCCATCTCTTCCGGATACGCAATGTGCTCTCCTTTATCTGTGTGTAAATCCACATAATCACCAAATGTATCAGTTGAACCAGGTACAATCAGACTAACACTCTTCGTCCTGTTATCCACCTTCATCTCTATATTTTTCTCAGACACCTGAAGGCAATCTTTTATTCCCAAAACCTCAATCGGTTCCCCGTCAATCCCTGCCGATATATCATAAACAAAGATCTCGTCAAACTGTATGTCTGCAATATTGGCAATGGAATCTTTTATCCCCAATCCGGTTACCAGTAATGCCGTACATCCACTGATTCCAATAATCATCATAAAGAAACGCTTTTTGTAACGAAACAAATTGCGGGCTGACACTTTATCCAGAAACTGTAAACGGTTCCAAACAAAACCATTTCCGTAAGTGCCTGATTATGGGTAATCACCAACACGGTTGTTTCTGTATTTCTACAAGTATCCTGTAAAAGCTTAAGAACTGCCTTACCGGTCTGATAATCCAAAGCTCCTGTCGGTTCATCACAAAGCAATAACTTTGGATTCTTTGCCAGTGCCCTGGCAATTGCCACACGCTGTTGTTCTCCACCGGAAAGCTGAGCCGGAAAATTCGACATTCTCTCTTCCAAACCAACCTGTTTTAACACCGTCGCTGCATCCAACGGACATTTACAAATCTGTGAGGCAAGCTCTACATTTTCTAAAGCTGTCAGATTTCCTACCAAATTATAAAACTGAAAGACAAATCCCACATCATATCTTCTGTAGGTTGTAAGTTCTTTCCTGTTCATAGCTGAAATCACTTTTCCGTCTAATAAAACTTCCCCTTCGGAAAGGGTATCCATTCCTCCCAATATATTCAATATCGTAGTCTTACCTGCTCCGGAGGCACCTACAATTACACAGAATTCTCCCTTTTCGATTTGAAAGCTGACATCCTTTAAAGCATGAATCGCTACTTCACCGGTATGATAGCATTTCCCTACATTTTTAAACTCTATAAAAACACTCATTCCAATTCCCTCAATCGATCCATAATCACCTTTACTAAGGATACTCTGTTAAACGGTGTCATCAGATAAAATCCATCCGTAAAATCCATTGCCTTACGTCCGATTTCCATACTGATTTCTACTGCTGCTTCTTGTGCTTCTTCCCTGCTCATTTCCGGTTGATAGCACTTTATAATCTCATCCGGTACATGAATGCCGGGCATCTCATTTTTCATAAACAATGCGTTTTTATAACTTACAAGAGGCATGATGCCAAGAATTATTTTCGCTCCGGTTCGCTTTTTTAATTCTCTTACTCTGTCGATATCCGCATCGGAATATACCGGCTGTGTCAAAAAATAACTGCATCCCGCTTCCATTTTTTTTATCATTCTGGCAACGATTGCATCGATATTGACACCTGCATAGTTCAATGCACCGCCATAATAAACCGGTTCTCCAAAAAAGGTTTCCTGATTCATATTTTTTACATAATCCATCAGCCGGATAGAATTCATATCAAAAACACCGGAAATAATGTTTCGGTCATCCCTTGCCACCGGGTCCCCTGTAATAATCAACATATCCCGGATTCCATTAATATATCCTCCAAGAATTGCCGAACGGAGTGCGATCAGATTCCGATCCCGGCAGCAGACGTGGGGCATTACCTGTATCCCTGTCTTGTTTGCAATATAAATTCCCATTTCAAATGCTTCTGCTCTCGGTCTTGCCATCGGAGAATCGGAGATGGTAACCAAGTCTACACTGCTATCCTTCAACCGATATGCTGCTTCTAAAAATTTATCTGCATTCCCATTAAACGGAGAATCAATCTCTACTACATATACCCGTTCGCCCCGGTTCAGTTTTTCGATAAAAGGATTCTTTTCACAGACTGCAGTCTGCTTATCTTCTATTGACAAAATCTGCTTTTTAAACGGCTTTGGATTCTTTTTAAGAATCTCTGACAAGGTCTTGATATATTCCGGTGTGGTTCCACAACATCCCCCAACCAGATTTGCTCCCTTTTCCACAATCTGTTCCATATAGGATGCGTAATACACAGGTTTATCTATATATAACTGTCTTCCATAGGAAACATGTTCATACCCTGCATTCGGCAATACACTTAATATGCTGTTTCCTGAAAACCGAACTTGTTCAAGAAGCTGATTCATATGGGCAATACCAATTCCACAGTTAAACCCAATTCCGGAAATCACACTCTCTTTTTCTAACTCATTTATCAGCCTCTGCATACTATACCCATATTTTGTATATCCCATACGATTCACCGAAAACTGTGCCAGTATAAAAGCATCTTCTCCATAATCATCTTTCAAAAGCTTTTTCAAATACCCTGCAATCTTTATGACCATTTCCGTATCTGCAAAGGTTTCCAAAATAAAAATACGGATTCCCTCTCTTGCCAGAATATCGCAGATCAACTGGTATTCCTCCCATACCTGTTTTTCTTCCGTCTCACCGCCTATACGAATCGGTCCAATGGAACCGGCAATAAAGGTCTCCGTATTCATTTCCTCCACCGCCTCTTTTGCGTTTTTTACTGCCGCAGCAAGATTGGATTCGATTTCTTCCATTTTAAGCAGCATATGATTCACCGCAAAGGTGTTCGTGCGAATCAGTTTGGCACCAGCCAGAATATATTTTTTATGAATCTCTTTAATCCACTCCGGATGACGAATATTCGCATTTTCTGCTTCCCCCTCCTCCGGATGCAGCCTGTTAAAATAAGTTCCCATTGCCCCATCCATCAGAATAATCTGTTTTCCCAATATATTTTGTAACTGCGTTGTTTTTGTCATAATCTCTCCCTATATTCCAAGTTATTTCCATTTTTCTTATGAAAGCAATTCATCAATATATTTTTTATCAATTGTAATTAAAAGGGAGTCGCCCTGATTTAACGGTTCATCCGGATCCACATCCGTTGTTAATTCCCCCTCTCTCCTCAGTGCCACAACATTCATCTTATGCTTCTGTCTAAGAGATAACTGTTTTAAATTCTTCTCAAACCATTCCGGTTTCACAGCCAGTTCCACCATGCGGAGATCCTTTGAAAGCTCGAAAAAATCAATAAAATTACCTGCAACAATATTTCTTGCAACCCTTACTCCCCCATCATATTCCGGTGACACGATTCTGTCTGCTCCGATTCGCTCAAATATGGACATCTGCACCTGATCTCGAGCTTTCGCCAGAATAAACGGAACACCTGACTCCTTTGCCGCCATGATTGCCATAATACTTGCCTCCAGACAATTGGTCATAGCAACAATAACACCATCCATATTTGACAGCCCCAATGACTCAAAAGCACGCATTTCTGTTGCATCAATCTGTGCTGCCATTGTTACCTCGGATGCCGCCTGAGAAACTCTGTCTTCATTTATATCCAATGCCATAACTTCCATACCCGCTGCTGCTAATTCGCAGGCTACACTTCTTCCAAATTCCCCCAGTCCAAACACTGCATAAGATCTTTTTTTTACATTTTTTTTCATCTTTTTACTTTCCTTTCATTCTATAAAAGCACAGCATACTACAAAAATATATACTTTTTATTTTTCTATTTCTAACCTACCGTTACATTTTCTTTCGGCAATCTTGCCGACGGTTGTTTTGTTTTCATAGTAAACGCTATTACCATTGAAATCGGTCCGATTCTTCCCAGATACATACAGATACATAAGATGAACTTTCCAACTATTCCCACTGTCGCTGTATAATCTCTTGACAATCCCGCTGTACCAAGAGCACTATACACTTCAAAGACAATATCAATTGCATCTCCCTGTTCAAATATAAGCATTGCTATAACCGCTGCTATACTGACAAGAAAACTAATCAATACAATAGCGAGTGACTTACGTATAATTTTAGAAGAAATCCTCCTGTTAAAACAGGTTACATCCTCCTGACCCTTAACGGTAGACATCACCGCAAGGATTAGAACAGCGATTGTTGAAGTTTTAACGCCTCCTGCGGTTCCCACCGGAGATCCACCGGTAAACATTAAAAAGAGACAAGTAATAACAGACGGCACTGTCAATGCTTTTTGGGAAATCATGGCAAATCCCGCAGTCCTTGTGGTTACAGACTGAAACAATGCTGCCATCACCTTATCTTTCAAAGTAAACTCTCCTATCGTATTCGGGTTATGGAATTCAAATATAAAAAACAGAAATCCACCGCTTATAATCAAAAATAGGGTCATGGAGATAACGATTTTAGAATGCAGTGTCAGATACCGCATCCAGCCCTTCATACTTGTATTTCGGTATTTCTTTTTTAATACAGAAATAACATCCAGCCAGACAATAAAACCAACCCCTCCTAATATAATCAGAAGCATGGTAATCACGTTCACCCATACATTATGGACATACGGCATAAGACTATTTTCACCTAAAATGTCAATTCCCGCATTACAAAAGGCAGAAACTGCATGAAATACCGAATACCATATCCCCTTGACCAATCCATACTCTGGAACAAATACCGGCATATAGCAGAGTGCACCCATTCCTTCAATCAATAGAGTTCCTCCTAATGCCTTTCTAAGAAACCGCACAAGCCCCTTCAGGGTTTCCAGATTGAATGCATCCTCTAACAAGATTCGACTGCTTAACGAAATCTTTTTCCCAAGCAGTATCATAACCATGGTCGCCATCGCAACGACGCCCATTCCCCCAATCTGAATCAGACACAGAATCACAATATGACCAAACAGACTCCAATGTGTTGCCGACGTGACTACAACAAGACCTGTTACACATACACTAGTTGTAGCCGTAAACAACGCATCTACAAATGGTGTACCCTGTCCGTCAACCGTTGCGACCGGCAACTGTAATAAAAATGTCCCAATTAAAA
>CAJUBR010000043.1 GCA_910584695.1 uncultured Lachnospiraceae bacterium | reverse complement strand
ATGGATTGTTTAGGATGCTCCGAATAGAATCATCGGCAGACTGGGAGATGGAAAGATAGATGAACCGTTTTTTTGTAAAACAAAGTCAATTAAATGATACACCGGTTGTGATAACCGGTGAGGATTATAACCATATAAAACATGTTCTCCGCCTGAAAAGAGGGGAGGAGGTTCTTCTTTGTGACGGTGGGGACAAAGAATATTTGTGTACCGTTACGGATTATCTTACAGAAAAAGAAGAGGTTTTGCTTGAGATAACGGATATTTTTGCAAATGCAAGAGAGTTGCCTGCTAAGATTACACTGTTTCAGGGATATCCAAAGGGAGACAAATTAGAAACGATCGTCCAAAAGGCAGTGGAATTAGGAGCATTTGAAATTGTTCCGGTGCGGATGAAGCGGTGTGTTGTAAAATTGGATGAAAAAAGAGCAGAAAAGAAAATAGAACGTTTAAATGCTATTTCTTTAAGTGCTGCAAAACAGTCGAAACGTGGAATTGTGCCGGAGGTAACCCGGATTATGTCCATAGAGGAGGCCTGCTGTTATGCAGGAAGTATGGATTATCTTCTTCTCCCTTATGAAAATGCAGAGGGAATGGAACGGGCGAGAGAGCTGATAAAGGCAGCCTGCGGAAAGAAGCACATTGGCATTTTCATTGGACCAGAAGGCGGGTTTGAACCATCGGAAGTTGAGAAAATAGAAACTGTGGGCGGCAGGGTTTTGTCGTTGGGACACCGGATTCTCAGAACCGAAACTGCAGGAATGGCTGTTTTGTCCCTGCTTATGTTTATGCTGGACAGGGATAATGAAACCATCTGACAGGAATAAAAAGTCTGTAATTTACAAAAAAACAAAGAAAACAGAAAGATGCAGTAATTGAGGTTACGGCATAATTTGGAGAAAGATAATGGAAGTATATTTTGATAACGCAGCCACAACAAAAATCATCCCGGAGGTACGGGAAATCATGTTAGTAACGCTGGATGAGGAATACGGGAATCCCTCCTCCATGCATTTAAAGGGAGTAGGAGCAGAGAAATATATACGCTATGCAAAAGGTGTAATCAGCAAACAGTTAAAGTGTGAACCGAAGGAGATTATATTTACTTCCGGTGGGACTGAATCCAACAATCTGGCATTAATTGGAACGGCACTGGCGAATAAAAGGGCAGGCCGCCATATTATCACAACCGGAATAGAACATGCGTCAGTCTATCAGCCTCTTTTGTATTTAGAAGAACAAGGCTTCCGAATCACATTTTTAAAGGTAGATAAAGAAGGAAAGGTGGATTTGGAGGATCTTAAGAAGTCCCTTTGTGAAGATACGATATTGGTATCTGTAATGGCGGTCAATAATGAAATCGGTGCAGTTGAGCCGTTAGAGGAAATTGTGGGAATTGTAAAGGAATACAATAAAGATATCATTTGTCATGTGGATGCGGTTCAGGCCTTTGGAAAAATGACGATTTATCCGAAACGGATTGGTGTGGATGCAATGTCCATGAGCGGACATAAGATTCACGGACCGAAGGGAAGCGGTGCTTTATTTGTGGACAATCGTGTAAAGATAAAACCTATTTTATATGGCGGAGGGCAGGAAAGAGGAATACGTTCCGGCACGGAAAATACATCCGCAATTGCCGGAATGGGAAAAGCAGTGGAAGTCATATATGACCGTCTGGAGGAAAATAACAGGAATATGCGTCAGGTAAAAGAAACGCTGATTACAGGAGCATTGGGAATAGAAGGCGTTACGGATCATTCGGGAGAAGCACCGCATATTGCAAGTTTGAGTTTTTCCGGAGTACGGAGTGAAGTATTACTGCATGCGTTAGAAGACAGGGGAATCTATGTTTCAGCAGGTTCGGCCTGCTCCTCTAATCATCCGGCAGTCAGCGGGGTTTTAAAAGCGATCGGACTGGATAAGGATTTATTGGAATCTACGCTGCGGTTTAGTTTTAGTGAATATAATACGGTGGAAGAAGCAGAGTACACCATAAGCGTACTAAAAGAAATCCTGCCGGTGCTCCGCAGATTTACCAGAAAATAGGTATTTGCGAAATTTTCTATTTTCAAAATCTAGTTGTGCAATATAGACAATATCATAAGCAGCGAAAGCGTGCCCAGTGTTGATATTGTCTATATTGTACAACGGTCGGTAATGAAGACAGAGTTTCGCAATTATCTAACCAGAAAACAAAGTGAGGAAAAAGAGATGGAATATAAAGCATTTTTAATTAAGTATGCCGAGATTGGAACAAAAGGAAAGAACCGATATGTGTTTGAGGATACTTTGTGTAAGCAGATCAAAGAGCATTTAAAAGGGTTGGGAGAATTTGCAGTCCGCAGGGAATATGGCAGAATTTTTGTAGAGGCAGAATCTTCTTATGATTATGAGGATGCGGTTGGGGAACTGAAAAAGGTTTTTGGTATTATAGGAATCTGTCCAGTTGTGGTGGAAGAACAGGTAGAATTTGAGACTATCAAAAAAAAGACCATAGAATATATGAAAGAGTGCTATGGAGAAAAAACATTCACCTTTAAAGTGAATGCACGCAGGTCAAATAAAAAATTCCCGATGCAGTCAATGCAGATCAACAGCGAAATCGGGCATTATCTGTTAGAAGAGTACCCAAATCTGTCGGTGGATGTCCATCATCCGGATGTGTTATTAAATATTGAAATCCGGGAAAAGGTATACCTGTATTCAAAAACGGAAAAAGGTGCGGGGGGACTCCCGGTGGGAACCAATGGAAAGGCAATGCTTTTACTTTCCGGAGGGATTGATTCTCCGGTTGCAGGGTACATGATTTCGAAACGGGGGGTGGAACTGGAAGCGGTTTATTTTAATGCACCGCCGTATACATCCGAACGTGCGAAGCAAAAGGTAATGGATCTGGCAGCAATCGTATCCGGTTTTTCGGGAAATATTAAGCTTCATATTGTGAATTTTACGGATATTCAGCTTGCAATATATGAAAAATGTCCCCATGAGGAACTGACGATCATTATGCGGCGTTATATGATGAAAATAGCACAAGAGATTGCAAAGAAAAATAAGTGCCAGGCTTTGATTACCGGGGAAAGCATTGGACAGGTGGCATCCCAGACGATGCACAGCCTTGCCTGTACCAATGAGGTATGTACCCTTCCGGTATTCCGTCCCTGTATCGGAATGGATAAACAGGAGATCATTGATATATCGGAACAAATCGACACCTATGAAACCTCCATTCTTCCGTATGAAGACTGCTGTACGATCTTTGTGGCAAAACATCCGGTGACAAAACCGGTTCTTGAGATTATTAAGCGTTCGGAAGAAAAATTATCCGATGTGATAGATGATTTATTGAAAGAAGCATTGGATACCGTGGAAGTGGTAAATGTGTGTCCGGCATATACAGCATGAGAATAACGGAGGGACTGCTAAATTCACAAAAAGAGGCTGTCACATGAAAGCCTTACAGCAAAAGAAAAAAATCTCTTAATGTGACAGCCCCTTTCGATATTGCAACGATCCCGCTAGCAGTGGAGTATCCTATCTACAGCTATTGTAAACAGCGGGGGACAGATTAGTGGATGATATAAGGTTCGATCGCTTTTAAGATTTCTGTATCATCACCGTCTGCGTGAATGTTAAGGTCAATGGGCTGTGAAATATCCAGACTGAAGATTCCCATAATCGATTTAGCATCGATTACATATCTGCCAGATACGAGATCAAATTCTGCGTCGAATTTGGCAATATCGTTTACAAAGCTTTTTACTTTGTCAATTGAATTTAAAGAAATTTTGACTGATTTCATACTGAATCCTCCTAAAATAATAATGCCAAACGGCATTTCTGTTACTATGATAACTTTTTAAGGGGTAAAAGTCAATACCTTTGGTTGCTGGATTACGTAACTATGAAGCCGAAGGCTGAATAGTTACGAAGGATAAAATAATAGAAGGATAGAGAGCAAGTGATATGGAATATAAGAAAAAAAATACACTCCGTGCAGCGATGATCAATCTTGGCTGTAAGGTGAATAAATATGAATCCGATGCAATGAAGGATAAACTGCTTATGGCAGGAATTGAGATGGCAGAACCGGAGGAGATAGCGGATATTTATATTGTAAATACCTGTTCCGTGACGAATATAGCACAGAAAAAATCAAGGCAGATGCTGCGACGTGCAAAAAAAATGAATCCAGATGCAGTTGTCATAGCAGCCGGCTGTTATGTGAATGCGGAACATGAGAATTTGAAAAACGAAGGTTTTGTGGATATCGTGGTAAGTAATAACTGCAAAAAAGATATTGTGAAGATAATAGAGGAATATTTTGCGGAGCAGATAGAAAATGATTATTATGTGGATGTGAATCATACAAAGGAATATGAGGAAATGGGTAATCTTAATGCAGCTCATCTTGATCATCAAAGAGCTTATATTAAGATTCAGGACGGCTGCAATCAATTCTGCTCCTATTGTATCATTCCTTATACGAGAGGGCGGGTGAGGAGCAGAAAACCGGAGCAGATAATAGAAGAGATGACTGGTCTGGCAAGAGCGGGGGTAAAAGAATTTGTCCTTACTGGTATTCATATTTCTTCATATGGGATTGATTTTTGTAAGGAGAGCCTGCATTATGATGCGTGGGTGGAACAAGGAAAAAAGAAGGAAAAAGGGAACGAAGCGATTACGGATCTCTTGCAGTTGGTAAAAGCAATGATTGAGATACCGGAGGTGAAAAGAATTCGTCTCGGCTCGTTGGAACCGAGAATTATTACAGAGGAGTTTCTCGAAATGCTGTCCGTCAGCGATAAATTTTGTCCGCATTTTCATCTTTCGCTCCAAAGTGCCTGCAATGATACGTTAAAACGGATGAACCGGAAATATACCATTGAAGAATTTGAGGAAAAATGTAAGCTGATTCGGATGTATTTTGATAAACCGGCAATTACGACGGATATTATTGCCGGTTTTCCAGGTGAAACAGAAGAAGAGTTTAATATTACGATGGAGCATTTAGAAAAACTTCAGCTTTATGAGATTCATGTATTTAAGTACTCGGTAAGAGAGGGGACCCCTGCACAGAAAATGAATGACCAGGTAGAGGAACGGATAAAGGCAAAGCGGAGCGGCAGATTATTGGAACTGACAAAGAAACAAAAACAAGAGTATGAAGTATCCTTAAAAGGATATACCGAGGAGGTTTTATTTGAAGAGGAGGTAGATGAGGAAGAAAAGCTTTGGGAACTGCCGGAAGTAAATATATTAAAAGCAGAAGAAAAAGATGCTAAAAAAGAACCGGCAGGGCAGGGAAAATTACGATACTTTACAGGACATACAAAGAGATATGTGAAAGTAAAAGCAGCTTCAAAAGATAATATGATAAACAAGGTTGTAAGGGTGGAAATGCTTTAATTTTGTCGGATTTTTATGAAATGTCTGATAAAATGTAATATGGGTTTTCAGATACAGCTTGCAACTTTTGGAAAATTATATTATCATATAGATATCGAAATAAGGACGTGATGATATGAATAATCAGAATACATTTAATACACAATTTGTAGAAGTGGTAAAAGATAACAATCTTCCTGTACCGGATATTCTTGCACAGGTTTATACAGCTTTGTCTGAAAAAGGATATAATCCTGTCAGTCAGATCGTTGGTTATGTGATGAGCGGTGATCCAACTTACATAACAAGCTATAAAAATGCAAGAAGTCTGATTATGAAGGCGGAAAGAGATGAGATTATCGAAGTCTTGCTGGAGAATTATATTGAGACAAGACTGAAGTAATGGGAGACATAAGATGCGGATTTTAGGACTGGATTATGGAACAAAGACGGTTGGTGTAGCGGTAAGTGACGAACTGGGAATGACTGCACAGCCTGTCATGACCATAGAGAGAAAGTCGGAGAATAAGCTGCGAAAGACCTTAGCTAAGATTGAAGAAATCATTGAGGAGTATGGGGTTTCTTTTGTTGTGCTTGGATATCCGAAGAATATGAATAATACGATTGGTCCCCGGGCAGCGGCAACGGAGGAATTCAAGGAACACATTGAGAGGAGAACCGGTCTGGATGTGGTTTTACAGGATGAAAGACTCTCGACGGTGGAGTCGGAACGGATACTGATGGATTCAGGAGTACGCAGAGAACACCGGAAGGAATTTGTGGACAAGATGGCAGCGGCCGTTATTTTGCAGACCTATCTGGATACGATGAACCGATAAGAGACGGACTTATTTCGAATGTAACATATATAAACTGCCTGACAGAGAAAATGGCAGAAGATATGAAAGGATTTAGAATGGATGAATTAGAGACAATTATCATTACGTTTGATGATGATGAAGAAGTGGAATTTTTTGTGTTGGAACAGACACAGTTAATGGGAGTGAACTATTATCTGGTAGCACCGAGTGAAGAGGAAAACGAAGAGGATGAGTGCTATGTGTTGAAAGAAAATACCGATGAAAAAGATGAAGAATTCGGAATGTACGAGTTTGTAGAGGATGAAAAAGAATTGGAGGTTCTTTTTCCGATTTTTGAAGAATTATTAGAAGACAGTGATATGGAGGTAGAATTTTGAAAATGAATATGAAAAAGGGCGAGCCGGATAAGAAAAGGGGAAAGGCTCCCAGCGTGAAAGTGATTCCTTTAGGAGGTCTTGAGCAAATCGGCATGAATATTACAGCGATTGAGTATGAAGACACGATTGTTGTAATTGACTGCGGTTTGGCATTTCCGGAAGAGGATATGTTAGGAATCGATCTGGTGATACCGGATGTTTCCTATTTGAAAGATAACATAGATAAAGTAAAGGGATTGGTTGTGACCCATGGTCATGAAGACCATATCGGGGCAATTCCATATATTGAAAAAGAACTTAATATGCCGGTTTATGCCACTAAGCTTACGATGGGACTGATTGACAATAAGTTAAGAGAGCATAATTTATTAAAGAATGTAAAGCGTAAGGTGGTAAAACATGGACAGACGATTAATCTTGGATGTTTCCGTATTGAGTTTATTCGTTCGAATCACTCCATTGCGGATTCTTCTGGTCTTGCCGTTTATACACCGGCGGGAATCCTGGTGCATACAGGTGATTTTAAGGTGGATTTTACCCCTGTGTTTGGGGAGACCATAGATCTGCAAAGGTATGCGGAGCTTGGAAAAAAGGGTGTTCTTGCATTGATGGCGGATTCCACTAATGTAGAAAGACCGGGATTTACACCGAGTGAAAAGAAGGTTGGACGTACATTTGATATGCTGTTTTCCGAAAATAAGAACAGCCGGCTGATCATTGCAACCTTCGCTTCAAATGTAGATCGTGTACAGCAGATTATCAACAGTGCGGACAAATATGGGCGTAAGGTTGTAATAGAAGGAAGAAGTATGGTCAATGTGATCAATACGGCTTCCGAGCTTGGATTTATCCAGATTCCGGACAATACATTGATCGGAATTGAACAGATGAAGAGTTATCCGGATGAACAGATCGTACTGATCACAACCGGCAGTCAGGGTGAAAATATGGCGGCACTTTCCAGAATTGCTGCCAACATTCATAACAAAGTCAGCATTAAGCCGGGAGATACCGTTATATTAAGTTCCAGTCCGATTCCCGGCAACGAGAAGGCGATTAATAAGATTATCAATGAACTGGAAATGAAAGGGGCAAAGGTGATTTTTCAGGATACTCATGTGTCCGGACATGCCTGCCAGGAGGAATTAAAATTAATATATGCTTTAACGAAACCGCAGTATGCAATACCGGTTCACGGAGAATACCGGCACTTAAAACGTCATGCAGAGCTTGCGATGGAAATGGGGGTTGCAAAGAAAAATGTACAGATATTAAACAACGGTTCCGTGTTAGAAATCTCACAGGAACAGGCAAAAGTTGTGGGACATGTAACCTCACAGGGAATCCTTGTGGACGGTTTAGGTGTGGGAGACGTTGGAAATATTGTACTGCGTGACAGACAGCAACTGTCACAGAATGGTCTGATCATCGTGGTAGTAACATTAGAAAAACAAAGCGGGTTACTGGTTGCAGGACCGGATATTGTTTCAAGAGGTTTTGTATATGTAAGGGAATCAGAGAATTTGATGGAGGAATGCTATGATGTTGTATCAGATGCCCTAAACCGCTGTCTGGACCGTAATATAACGGATTGGGGTAAGATAAAGACTACGATAAAAGACGAACTGGGGGAATTCCTGTGGAAGCGTACCAAAAGAAATCCGATGATTCTGCCGATTATTACAGAAGTGTAGAAGAATACAGATGTCTGGGAAGGAAAGAGGATGATCACGATAACAAAAGAAGCATATAAGTTAAATCAAATGATCAAAGACAGTGAGGAATATAACCGCTATCAGGCGGCAAAAAAGAGAGTAATGGATGATCAGGAGCTTTATCAGGCGATGAATGCATTCCGTAGAAGAAATTATGAATTGCAAAGTTTTAATGATGGGATAAACCGGTATCAGGAGATTCATGACCTTTTAGCGGAGTATGAAAAAGTATTGAGAAATCCTCTTGTGAGCGAGTTTTTGACGACGGAGCAGATTCTTTCAAGAAAGATGGCAGAGGTATACGAAGTGATTGCCGATGGGCTGGAACTGGATTACAGTTATATGGAGTGAGGATATGGGAAAAGACAATGAGAGTGCATATGGAGTGGTGATGGGAATATGTGTCAGGACATTGATCAATGCTGTTTTTTTGCTTTTACTAGTGGAAGGCTTCACATATTCGTATCGTTTTTCTTATAAGCTGTTTGCAGATTTACCCAAAGCGGCTACCTCTGATGCGAGGGAGATTACAATTGAACAGGGAAGTACGATAAAGGACGTTTCGGTTTTGCTGGAGGCGAATGAGATTATTGATAACCAGTATATTTTTTTAGCAAGAGCTTATCTGGGAAAATATAACAATAAGATAATTGCAGGGAAATATTCCTTAGGAGCGGGAATGACACCGGATGAAATCTGCCGTACAATATGTGGAATGCAAAGAGAGGAAACGTCATGATTGTGAATGAGAGAGTGATATCCTTTCTTCATTCGCTGAACAAGGACGAGGAAGGGATCGTTGCAGATATTGAGCGGGAAGCACTGGCGGAAGGGGTTCCGATTATCCGTAAAGAGACAAGGGAGTGGATCAAAACAATGCTGTTGGTGAAACGACCGTTAAAAGTGCTGGAAGTTGGAACAGCAGTCGGTTTTTCGTCTATCTATATGAGTCAGTTTTTGCCAGAGGGCGGTCATATTACCACAATTGAAAAATGGGAACCACGTATAGAGAAGGCAAAGATAAATTTTGCAAGGGCGGATGTGGAAGACGTAATTACCCTGTTAGAGGGAGACGCAGCAAAATGGATGAGAGAACTGGATGAATCGTTTGATTTTATATTTATGGATGCTGCGAAGGGACAGTATATCCATTTTCTTTCGGATGCGGTCCGCTTGTTGGCAAAGGGTGGAATCCTGATATCGGATAATGTTTTGCAGGATGGCGACGTGTTGGATTCCCGTTATATCGTAGAGAGGAGAAACCGGACGATTCATAGCAGAATGAGGGAATACCTGTATGCCCTGAAAAATCATGAATCTTTGGAGACCTCAATCCTTCCATTGGGAGATGGGGTTGCGTTGTCTGTTAAAAAGTAAGGAGAGTGTAGTGTTATGCGAGAAATTGAATTATTAATACCAGCAGGCAGCTTAGAGGTACTAAAGGTAGCGGTAGATTATGGTGCGGATGCGGTTTATATTGGAGGTGAAGCATTTGGTCTTAGGGCAAAAGCGAAGAACTTTACGATAGAAGATATGAAGAAGGCAGTGTCATATTGTCATACCCATGATGTAAGACTGTATGTGACGGCAAATATCTTTGCCCATAATAATGATCTGGAAGGTGTAAAAGAATATTTTAAGATGTTAAAACCCATTGGGATTGATGCATTGATCATATCGGATCCTGCAGTTTTTATGATTGCAAGGGAAGTGGTGCCGGAGATAGATATCCATATCAGTACGCAGGCAAATAATACAAATTATGGTACGTACCGGTTCTGGCAGCAGTTAGGTGCGAAAAGAGTGGTGTCAGCCAGGGAATTGTCGCTTCAGGAGATCAAAGAAATCCGGAATCATATTCCGGAAGATATGGAGATTGAGAGTTTTGTGCATGGTGCCATGTGTATTTCTTATTCGGGGAGATGTCTGCTGAGCCATTTTTTAACCGGAAGAGATGCAAACCGGGGAGCGTGTACCCATCCGTGTCGTTGGAAATACAGTGTGGTAGAGGAAACGAGACCGGGAGAATATTTTCCGGTTGAGGAGGATGACAAAGGAACCTATATCTTTAATTCAAAGGATCTGTGTATGGTGGATCATGTACCCGAGCTGATAGAGGCGGGGATTAACAGCTTTAAGGTGGAGGGACGTATGAAAACGGCCCTGTATGTAGCTACGGTCGCAAGGACTTACCGGAAAGCGATTGATGATTACAGAAGCGGTTCTGCGGTTTATGCAGCTAATCTGGAATGGTATAAAGAAGAGATCGGAAAATGTACGTATCGTCAATTTACAACTGGTTTTTATTTTGGAAAGACGGATGAGAAATCCCAGGTGTATGATAGTAATGACTATGTGAAAGAATATATTTATATTGGAAGAGTAGAATCCGTTGAACCGGAGGGGTGTCTCCGGTTTATCCAGCGCAACAAATTTTGTGTTGGAGAACGGATAGAGGCTATGCTGTTTGATGGCCGTAACATAGAATTAGAGGTCATGGGTATCTGGAATGCAGAAATGCAAAAGGTGGACAGTGCACCGCATCCGAAGGAGATGTTAACGGTGCAGTTAACCAAGAGTCTGCCGGTGGGGACGATCTTACGGCGTAGGGCGGTCGAAAGCTTCTCTTAGTTTCGCAAGTGCTTTTTTTTCGATTCTTGAGACGTAAGACCTGGAGATGCCCAGTTTGCCGGCGACTTCACGCTGTGTATATGGTGGATGGTTATAAAGTCCGTAGCGCAGAGTAAGCACCTTAAGTTCCCGTTTATCCAGTAAAATTTTGATGAACTCGTAAAGATGTTTAATATTATCATCTAATATGACCTGTTCTGCAATATCTGTCCCTTCGGATTCTACGATGTCTAACAGATTGATCTCATTGCCTTCTTTGTCTGTCCCGATGGGTTCATAAAGTGAAAATTCCTTGGAACATTTCCGTTCCTGACGCAGCATCATGAGAAGTTCATTTTCAATACAGCGGGAAGCATAGGTAACAAGCCGGTTTCCTTTTTCTATATCATAGGTATTGATTGCTTTAATAAGTCCGATGGTACCGGTAGAGAGCAGATCGTCTATGTCCCGGTCGTAATTGTTGTATTTTTTTATGATGTGTGCTACAAGCCGGAGGTTGTATTCTACTAAAACGTTACGTGCGGATAAATCGCCCTCTTTACTGCGCTTTAAGTAATAAAGTTCCATTTCTTTTGTAAGTGGCTGCTTAAATGTCTGCATAGAAGTCACCTTGAGGGCTTTTCATTAGTATATGTATTCAGGGGTGAAAAGTGCTTTTCCATCATTTGTTTTGTGAGATTTTTCAAAATTATAAAAATTCTGCTTGAGAAAATTGTAATTTTTTGATAATATAGAATTATATTGCAATAGTGTGCGGATAGAATAATAAGGAGGGCTTGTAATGAAAAAGAAAAATGTAAAACGTATGTTGACAACTGTTATAGCTCTGGTTACCGCATTTCCTTTGATGGCAGGGGTCACTGCAAAGAATATGTCTGACGTGCAGGCGGCAACGGCACTGCGTGGTCCACGTAAGTCGGGTAATGTGGTAACATGGGATTGTGTATATTTCGGTAGATATCCGCAGTCGGATGCAACGGGAAAGAAAAGTGATCCAATCAAATGGCGGGTATTGTCTGTGAATAGCAATGACGCTTTTTTAATGGCAGACTGCAATCTGGATGTACAATACTATTATGACAGCAGGTTTGAGAAGACTACATGGGAGAGTTCTACTATAAGAAGCTGGCTGAATGGGTATGGAAGTAACTATAATTCGCAAAAAAAGGACTACCGTTGGAATAATTTTATTAACCGGGCTTTTATGAATTCGGAACAGAATGCGATTTTGTCTGCCACGGTTGTGAATCCGGGTAATAAAATTTATAAGGTAGAGGGCGGGAAGGATACGAAGGATAAGGTGTTTTTGTTGTCCTTTGAAGAGATGACGAATCCTGCTTATGGGTTTGCTGCTTCTCCGGATGAAAAAGATCCTGCAAGGGTCAGAGTGGATACGGCATATGTAGCGGATGGAGGGAGTGCTGGGAGTGCCCCTTTGCTGAATAAGGTAGTTGGTGAGGGTGATCAGTGGTGGCTGCGGTCGCCGGGAAGGGGTTTAACCAATGCCATGACAGTTGGTCCTTTTGGAACAGTGATTCAGGATTATGGTAATGTGGATCATCGATATGCAGTGTGTCCGGCTTTGCATCTGAACCTTTCGAATTCTAAGCTCTGGTCTTATGCGGGTACGGTGGGCAGTGACGGAAGCAGTACACCGGGAGAAAAACCACCATCAGTAGATGTGGAGGTGAAAGATTCCACAGGTGCAGTCTATGTACAGACAGACAGTAAGGATAAGACAGTAGAATATCATACATCGTCAACGGGCTCAACAAGTGTAGTGGTTCCGGAAACAGTTATAATAAAAGGAACCACCTATAAGGTGACTTCTATTTCGAATAATGCGTTTAAGAATAATAAGAAGATTAAGAAAGTAGTGATAGGAAGCAGTGTGAAAACCATTGGCAAGAATGCGTTTCAGGGATGTACTAATCTGCGGACTGTTACCATTGGAAGAAATGTAAAAACGATTGGTGAGAATGCATTTATGGGATGTTCTAAACTGCAGACGGTAACAATGGAGAACAATGTAACTTCTATTCGTGCAAAAGCATTCTACAAATGCAAAAAGCTGAAAAAGATTACAATTCCTTCTAAGGTGAATCAGATAGGAAAACAGGCATTTTATGGATGCAAGAGTCTGAAGACGATTACGATAAAGACGAAGAAACTGACAAGCAAGAAGGTGGGAAGTAAAGCCTTCAAAGGAATTTCTTCAAAGGCAGTCGTTAAAGTTCCGAAAAAGAAGGTATCGGCTTATAGGAAGATACTGAGATCAAAGGGCATTGGCTCGAAAGCGAAGATTAAAAAGTAAAAGAACGTGGATCATGCATATTGTTTGCGGTCGGCGGGTAATTAGACTTATGAGAGGTTTTGCGTATGCGTATCGGAGTAGGAAGAAAGAAAATTAGAACGGGTGATCTGCTGGTTGCGGCGGGTGCAATTACGGAAGAACAATTACAGCAGGCATTGGTACTTCAGAAAGAAAAAGGACAACGGCTTGGTAAGACTCTTATGGAAGAGGGATTTATCAGTGAGGAGTTATTGATTGCAACCCTGACGCAGCAGTTAGGAGTGGATTATATTGAACTGAGAGGCTATAAGTTTGATGATGAGATTTTAAAATTAATTCCGGAAGATGCTGCCACGAAGTACAATGTGGTTCCTTTGGGATATGATGAGAGGAATCCCAATGTGCTGCGTGTAGCAATGGCGGATCCTATGGATATCATGGCAATTGATGATTTATCCATTATTACCGGTTCCCAGATTGAGCCGATGCTTGCACTGGAAGAAGAAATAAGCAGGACAATTGGAAAGTATTACGGAAACCATCAGGCGATGGAAGCTGCAGAAGCATATCGGAGAGAACGGGAACAAAATATGCTGACGCAGGAGGAAGAGGATGAATATAATGCGGATATTGAAAATTCTCCGATTGTTCTTCTTGTAAAACAGATTCTGGAAGGAGGAGTAAGGCAGAGAGCTTCGGATATCCATATTGAACCAATGGAGACTTCGGTACGTGTACGGTATCGTATCGACGGTGTATTGAAGCAGGTAATGTCCTATGATTATTCACTGCTTTCTGGTATTTGTGCCCGCTTAAAGATTATGGGCGGTATGGATATATCGGAAAAGAGAAAACCTCAGGATGGACGTATTTCAATTATGGTGGATCGAAGGGAATATGATATCCGTGTGTCTATGCTTCCGACAGTGTATGGAGAGAAGACGGTTATGCGTTTGACTTCCAAAGACGGTCTTACAAAGCCAAAATCAGAGCTTGGATTTAGTAGAGAGGAATTAAAAGTATTTGACGGTATTTTGAGTAATCCCCATGGTATTATTCTGGTAACGGGACCAACCGGTTCCGGTAAGTCTACTACACTTTATACGTCACTGAGTGAGTTGAATGTGGAAGGAGTTAATATCATCACGGTAGAGGATCCGGTAGAGGCAAATATTGACGGGATTAACCAGTGCCAGGTGAATGAAAAGGCAGATATGACTTTTGCAGCGGCACTTCGTTCCATTCTTCGTCAGGACCCGGATATTATTATGATCGGTGAGATTCGAGATGGAGAGACTGCCAGTATTGCAGTAAAAGCCGCTATTACAGGACATTTGGTAGTATCTACCCTGCATACCAATTCTGCTGCTTCTACGGTAACACGTTTGATTGATATGGGAATTGAACCGTATACGGTAGGGGATGCGTTAGTAGGGGTGATTGCCCAACGGTTGGTTCGAAGACTGTGTACCTGTAAACAGGCAAGATATGCAGAAGATTACGAAAAGAAAGTACTTGGAGTGCCAGTTGACGAAGACATCGCAATTTATGAGCCAAACGGCTGCCCGCTATGCAGCGATACCGGTTATGCAGGCCGAATCGGTGTATATGAGATGATGCCGGTATCCCATAAGCTGCAAACTGTTATTGCAAAGGGTGCGGCTGCGGATGAGATAGAAAAAACCGCCTTAGAAGAGGGAATGATGACATTGAAATTAAGCTGTGCAAAACATGTATTAAATGGTATCACTTCTATGTCTGAGATGAAGAAGATTGTATATCAGGCAGGGGATGATTATTAATCTATTGGAAACATATGTGAAGAAATAATAATAGATAAGGAAAGGGGTTATTATGATTGATATTAAAGAGTTGTTGGCGTTTTCGGTGGAGCAGAAAGCTTCTGATGTGCATATTGCGGTAGGAATACCACCGAAGCTTCGGATCAACGGACGCTTAATTGAGGTGGAGTGTCCGGTATTAGAGCCTATGGATGCAGCAGAGATGATTGGCGCTACAATGCACGAGAGGCACAAACAGATTCTAAAAGAAAGAGGAGAAGTGGATTTTTCTTATGATTCTGATGAGACGGGGCGTTTTCGTGTGAATGTTTATATGGATCGTGGTAATATGGCGGCGGCGTATCGGCGGGTAGAGACAGTGATACCCAGACCGGATCAGCTTGGAATCCCAAACGACGTAGTCGAACTCTATAAGAAAAAGAGAGGACTTGTACTGGTAACCGGTCCTACCGGTTCCGGCAAATCTACAACGCTTGCTTCTATTATCAATAAAGCAAATGAGCATCTTACGGATCATATTATTACATTGGAGGATCCTATTGAGTATGTACACCATCATAAGAAAGCGATTGTAAACCAGCGAGAGGTTGGAATGGATACGTTAAGTTATGGAAATGCATTACGTGCTGCACTGCGTGAGGACCCGGATATTATTCTTTTGGGAGAGATGCGTGATTTGGAAACGATTTCTACGGCTATTACCGCTGCCGAAACCGGACATCTGGTATTTTCGACGTTACATACCATTGGAGCTGCAAATACCATTGACCGTATTATTGACGTATTCCCGACACATCAGCAACAGCAGACCCGTGTGCAGTTGGCAATGATTTTAGAGGGTGTTATCTCACAGGCTTTGATTCCTGCGGAGGATGGACGCGGTCGTGTGGCGGCTTTTGAAGTAATGTTTGGCAGTCCTGCAATCCGGAGTCTGATTCGAGAGTCGAAAACACACCAGATTCAGTCGACCATCCAGACGAGCCGGCAGATGGGAATGATCACATTGGATGATTGTTTGTATGAATTATATAAACAGGGAGCGATCAGTCGTGAAAATGCATTAATTTATGCTCAGGATCAGACTTCTTTAAAGAAGAAACTGTAAAGATTGTATAAAATGCACTAATTTATGGTTAGAATCAGACTTCTTTAAAGAAGAAACTGTAAAGATTGTATAAGATGCACTAATTTATGGTTGGAATCAGACTTCTTTAAAGAAAAAACTGTAAGAATTGTCAAAAATGTATAAAAAGGCATTTTTAAATAAAAAAATTGTTGCAATTTTAATAAAATAGAGTATAATCATAATTAAGAAACAGATTATTAACAGTTTGTTCATAATTTATCAGGAACAGGGAGGCTTTTTATAGTGAGGTTCCTTATAGGGATAAATTGTGAGATGGATAGTGGAGGAGTCGGGATGGCACAATTTAATTATAAGGCGATTGATAAGAATGGTAAGGCTAAGAAAGGTACCATTGATGCATCCGATCGTGAGAAGGCTCAGGAAAAGTTAAAGATAGAAGGTCTTTCTGTTACGGAATTGAATGATGCCAATGAGAGCAAAGGTGGGTTTGCGTTTAAGAAAAAAGTAAAAGCACGTGATTTATCCATTCTTTGTAAACAGATGGTGAGTATTCTGAATGCTGGTGTGACGGTAATAACCGCATTGGATATGTTGTCGGAACAGATGGATAATAAGGTATTGAAGAATGCTTTGGTTGAAGCAAGACTGCATGTGGAAAAAGGTGGAAGTCTGGCAGATTCTTTAAGACTGAATCCGGAGGTGTTTCCTCCGATTATGATCAACATGATAGCGGCGGGAGAATCTTCCGGTAATATGGAAACCTCTTTTGAACGTTTGTCTGTGCATTTTGAAAAAAGTGATGCATTAAAAGGAAAGATCAAAGGAGCACTTACCTATCCGATTATGGTTTTGATTGTAGCGGTACTGGTTATTATAGTTGTTATGATTGCGGTTATTCCTAACTTTCAGGAAATGTTTGCAGATATGGGAGTAGAACTTCCGCTTGCAACAAAAATCATGGTAGCTGGAAGTAATTTCATGTTACATAGATGGTATGTTTTACTGGTTATCGTTGTGGTTGCTGTTTTTGGAATTAAGATGTTTAAAGCAACACCAACGGGAGAACTGCTGTTTGCAAAGATAGCAATTAATATGCCACTTTTTAAGAATCTGACAATTAAGTCGAATGCGGCTAATTTTGCAAGAAGTCTGAGTACATTGATGGCAGCAGGTATACCGATGTTGGATGCCATTGAACAGGTGGCAAAAATGATGAGCAACAAGATATTCCGGGATGGCTTAATGGATGCAAAGGTTCAGGTGGCGAAGGGTCTTCCGTTGTCAAAGCCGCTTAAGGATATGGAAGTATTCCCTACCATGTTGGTACAGATGGTTAAGATTGGCGAAGAAACCGGTAATATTGAAGATATGATGGATAAGATTGCCGAGCTTTATGACAGGGAAGTGGATTTGGCAACAGAGTCTCTGACACAGGCAATGGAACCACTTACGATGGTGGTTATGGCAGGCATTGTCGGTTGTATTGTGGCAGCAGTATATGGACCAATCTTAAGCATGTATGAAGGCATTGATAATATGTAGGCAGTGTACAAATTTCAATTTAGTTATAATGGTTAAACCTGTTGTTAACTACAGCAGTTTTAATAAAAAATTTTAATCAAAAGGAGAGATGATTATGAAAAAAACAAACAAAGGTTTCTCAATGGTGGAGTTGATAATCGTTATTGCGATTATGGCTATTTTAGCAGGTGCATTGGCACCAGCATTGATTAAGTACATCAATAAGTCAAGATTATCAACAGATGTTCAAAATGCTCAGACGATTGCTACATCAATTCAGACTGCTATCGCAAATGAGAGCGTTTATGATGAAGTTGGTGGCAATGATTCTACTTTCAAAGTTGAAGCCTCAAATCCTATTAACAATTTTAGTGGGGCACCTACACATGCTTGCTTTGATGATGCATTTAGCTCTGCAATGAGTAACAAAGGAGCTAAGGTTAAATCTAAGAAGGATATGGAAGGAACTCAAATTACTGGTCAGGGATATCTTGTAGAAATGAATTTTGCAGCTGGTAAAGATGAAATCAACGTTTATGTTGGTACAGTATCCTCTCCGTCACGTATGGCATTTCCTAATGTTGCGAAAGAATTGATAGAGAAAAAATAATATTTAAGGATTTTTTCAGTAGCACATTGTTTGATACGGTGTGCTACTGAAAACATATTAAACGATGAATGTAGTGAATGGAATGATAGGGATAATGATGGGAGTGCTTTCGGGTTTTTTAGGAATCGTGGCATTTTCATTATCAGATTATTTGAATAAGGTTGAGGATGGAAATAATTGCAAGAACTGCAGTTCTTTTTCATCCTGTTTTGCAAAAAAAAAGATTTGGTGGAATCGATCTACGTGGCTGGATGAATTTATGCTGGTGAGCTTTTTGAAAGTGCATCCATACTGTATGTACGTAAAAAAAGGAACGAAAGTGAATCGGTTGGTTTATTTTATTGTGAGTTGTGTGTTGATGGTAGTCCTCTTTTGGTCAAGGGGAACACATCTGGATACATTTTTGTTTGCTATATGCACAGGCTCTCTGTTACTGCTAAGCGTGGTAGATTGGAATACACAGTTTATTCCCTTTGAATGTAATATGATTATATTTATTTGTGGAATAATACGGTTATTTGCAGATTTTTCTAATTGGACGAAATACATAATTGGTCTTTTTGCGGTCAGCGTTTTTTTGGTTTTTGTGAATGGACTGGCGACTCCGGTACTTCGAAAACAGTATGGAAAAGAACAGGAGATTGACAGAGTAATCGGGAACGGCGACATCAAATTAATGGCAGCGACTGGCTTACTATTAGGCTGGAAACTTAATTTTTTAGCGTTAGGAATCGGTTGTATAGCGGGGTCGGTTATACATTTGATTCTGATGAAGATTAAGGGGAGCGGCAGACAGTTTGCTCTCGGCCCGTATTTATCTTTGGGCATTTATATAACAATGATATGCGGTGAACAGCTTGTGGGCTGGTATCTGAACATAATGGGTGTGAAACCTGTGTGAAATAACTTCTGATTAGCGAGGGAGGCTATAATATGGCAAAAAGTAATAAAGTCTTAACGATAGACATAACGAATGAAAGTATTACAATTGTTGAAGTGACACCTTCAATAAAAAAACAGACAGATATACATAATGTGTTGATTTTTGAAACGCCGGAAGATGCATATGAAGACGGAACGATTAAGGATGTGGAACGGATTGCAGGAGCAATCAGGGAACAGTTAGATGCAAACGGAATCACCAATAAGAATGTTATTTTTGTTCTTACATCAACGAAAGTGGTAAATCGTGAAGTTTTGATTCCGGAGGTAAAAGAGAATAAGATTAAGGGAATTATTAATGCAAACGCAAGCGAATATTTTCCTGTTAATATAGAAGATTATATTGTTTCTCACTCTGTATTGGAACATATTACAGGTGAAGACAAGACAAAGCAGCTCAAATTAATGGTGGTTGCAGCACCGATTACCATGGTGAAAAATTACTACGAATTGGGAAGTGTGTTAGGACTGAATGTCCAATCCATTGATTATGTCGGTAATGCTATGTTGCAATTGATTAAAACACAGACCGGTTCTTCTTTGACCACAATGGTAATCCAGTTAAGTGGTGAGTCTACTATTTTGAATATCGTACAGGGCGATACACTACTTTTACAAAGAACAATACCATATGGAACTAATGCGGTGATCACTGCGGTTATGGACGAAAAGGGAGTGGATGCCACCACAGCACTGACCTTATTACAGAATGAGCGGATGATAACCGTTGATTTTGATGATAATGTTTATACCGGGGCGTTTCGTTACTTAGTCAATAATATAGGTCGTGTCATTGATTATTACATAACAAAGAATCCGGATAAACCTATTGATGATGTGTATCTGACCGGCGACGGAGCATTGATTCGTGGTGTGGACGGACTCTTTAAGATTCAATTGAATATTCAGACAAGAGTAATGGATAGTCTTTACAATGTGAAATTTGATAGTAAAATTGATCAAAGTATCTATAATCCGGTTTATCTGATTGTAGCAATCGGTGCGGCTTTTGCACCAATGGGATTCCGCCTTTCTGAAATTAAAGAAGGTAAGCCAAAGACCGGCAATGCTGTGAAAGGTGCTGTTGCGGCTATGGTGGTTTTATCGGCAATCGGTGTGGGAGCCGGTGTAATGTCTATTTTTATGAAAAATGCTTCCTTGAAAAAACGGGATGATCTGAATGCACAGATTCTGGCAATTCAGGATATAGAACAGATCATTGATGAATATGATAGAGTAAAGGCTTTATATGATGATGCAAAGCTGATGTATGACCAGACCCGTACTTTGAATGAAAATGTAATTATGTTTATTGAGGCATTAGAGGAGAATCAGCCGAAGGATATGATTATTACAGATTATAGTTCCAGTGCGGATGGGGTGAATCTGTCGGGAACAGCGGCTTCTTATGATTCGATTGCCAAATTAATCGTACAACTAAAGCAGATTGAATGTATTGACAATGCATTTGTTAGTACAATTGATGAGGCTGAGGATACGGATACAGGTAAGATTAATTATACATTTACACTGCGGTGTGACTATGTATCTATGGTGGAAGAGGAACCGGAAAATGAATTGGACAGTGAGGCAGGGGAAGCAACACTGCCGGCTGAATAGGGGGGATAATATATGAAATTAAAAGATTCGGAAAAAGCTGCATTACTGGTATTGTTGGGTATTGCAGTATGTGTACTGTCTATTATGTATATTGCAAAACCAAATTTTGAGGAAAGACAGACATTAGAGACAGAAGTGGCACAGTTACAGATTCGGTTAAGTGATCTGCAGGCAAAACAGGCAGACCGGGAAAAGTATGAAGCAGGAATCGTAGAATATACGGAAAAATATGAAGCGATATTAGCTTGTTTTCCAGCTGATTTGAATCAGGAAATTACAGTTATGTTTTTAGAGGGAATCAAGGATAACAATGACTTCACAATTGCTTCATTGGGCTTAGGTGAGCCGGCACCGTTCTATACCATGGGTACCAATGGTGGGGATGCAGTATTACCTGCAGCCGATGCTGCTGCGACAACCGAGGCAACTACAGAAGCGACAACCGAGGCAACAACGGAAGCAGCGGCATCAACCGAGGCGGGTGCAGAAGCAGGTGCACTGGTAGAGGGAGAGCCAGAACAGGATCCAAATCAGTTGATTTGTTATAGTGTAGCATTTCCTATCACATATTCCGGTTCTTATAAGTCTTTAAAGGAAGTTGTGGACTATATTGATCATTTTTCTGACCGTATGACGGTGGATACCCTAAATATTGCTTATGAAGGAGACAATGTCTACAGTGGCACTTTGGATCTTACTTGTTACTCCGTGGAAGGTGCTGAACGGCCGGAACGCAGTTTGGAACTGGATCAGATAGAGATTGGTGTGGATAATATATTTGAAGGCGGTGGCGGCACAGATGCAGGCTCATCCGATTCTTCTTTGAATAAATATGACGATAAGGATGGAAAAGCAATTGAATCATCGTATGATTTTTATGCAATGTTAAATCCTGCAACCAGTGATGTATCCGCAAAGGTAATCGGACAAAACGGTAATGGGAAAGAAAAGACCGTAATCAGTAATAATGATAATTCTGTATCGTCCTTGACCTATGATTTTTATGAAAAGGATGGAAAAATCTACTGTAAGTATGTATTAGATGAGAATCAGAATTATGAGGCAGAAGTAGTTTCCGCTGAGGATATAAAGATTCTGATTCAATCTTCCACAAGAAAGAGCGATGACGATAAAGTAGGTGTTAAGATTACAATTCGTAATACAACTTCGATGCCGGTTTATGTTAAGGTATCGGAAGATGATACGGTTTCACCGAGAGTAACCGTATCAAAGAGCGGCTCGGTAAAAGTATATCAATAGAACGGAGTGATGATCCATGGTGCGTAAAGTAAATAAAGGTCTCAGTTTTGTTGAGGTAATAATAGCACTGGCAATATTTATGCTTATGATGGTTCCGATTGTTTCTTCATTAATGACCAGTATGAAGACAACAGGGACTGCAAAGGAGCTGCAA
>CAJUBR010000042.1 GCA_910584695.1 uncultured Lachnospiraceae bacterium | reverse complement strand
GCCTGAATACTTAGCGAGGTACTTTCGAGCTTAGTATGAAGGTATGCCTTGGCTCGTGCCCAGTGTTGATATTGTCTATATTGTGAGGCGGCCGGTAACAAAAACAGAATTTCGCAATTACCTAATCACTCTACAACAAGGATTTGTCTATTTATTTTCATTCTTAAAATTCTGGTTACCGATTCATCAATCTGCTGTTCTGAAATTTTTTTATTTTTCACCGCAGACTTAGCTCCTCTCATGGAAGCTTCAAAGTCAGCAGAAAAAATCATATCATTGCCTGCTGCAAATGCCCTCTCTGAAGCCTGCTCTATTGTCATTTGATCCAAAATGGCTTTCATCTTTAAATCATCTGCAATCACAACACCCTGAAAATTTAACTCCTCTCTTAGAATAGAATGTACCTTTTTCGAGAGAGAGGCAGGGTTTTTCTTATCCAGCTTTTTTACTACAATATGGGAAACCATAATCATATCCACTCCCTGTCTGATTCCCGCCTCAAAAGGTAAAAAATCCTTTGTCCGGTAAACGGAAGGTTTTCTTCCGTCTTTTATATAAGTAAGGTGTGTGTTTCCATTATTTCCATACCCCGGAAAATGCTTTAAACAGCTTCCCATATTCTTCTCATTCATGACAGCAACTACCGTCTCCACATAGCCCGATACTGTTTCTGCATCATTTCCGGCAGATCTTTCATACATATAGGCATCTTTATCACTTACAATATCCGCCACCGGATTAAAATTCAGATTTACTCCCATGGACTTTAACAGACGGATTTTAGAAATCGTTCCCTCTCTCACTGCATCTGCATTTCCGTCTTTATAAAGCTCTCTTGCACTTAAATAAGTCGGCAGGTCATCTGCTTTTAACCCGGCAATCCGGCTTACTTCCCCGCCTTCTTCATCCACTCCGACGAATAGTGGAATTGTCACATAGGATTGCAGCCTTTTCACACGTTTTTTTACTTTTTGGATTGTTTTTCCGTCAAAATCTGCAGCAAAGAAAAGAACTCCCCCAGGCTGATAGTTTTTTAAATTCTCTTTTGTAATATCACTCCGATTGGTAAGAATCATCATCTGTGCCAGTTTTTCCTCCAGGCTCATGCTGCTGATACATTCCTGAATATACTGTTCGACTCTTTCTTTCTGGTATGTTATCTCTTCCTCCCTTTTTAAATTATCCAGATTCGTTCCCTGTATGAATTCTCTATGTTCCACAGTCCGCTGTATACCCTTTCCGTATAAAGAATCCATTCCTGCATTCTTATCCACAAGCTGCCTAAAATTTCCCGACATTGCAGCAATCACACCGCTTTGGGAACTTCTTATCCATCTAACGGCTGCCAGCAGACAGACCAAACACATTACAATACAAAGCTTTCGTTTCATTCTCTTCTCCCAATCTATCCGACTCTTTTACCGATCAGTTCCCTTTACTGCAATGTTCCTTAAGTGCTATCTTCTGCATAATGCCGCTTTTTTCCTGATATTCACACTCTTCCATATCATTTTTCTAATTTCACCGATTAATTGTGCTGCCTGTTCCAACTTTTCTTCCGAGATTGGCTGTTTACTAAAACTAATCTGCTCTATGGATTGACAAATCGTTTCCTGATCAAAGATCACCTGATACCGCTGACTGATGAACATAAGCTGCTCTAAATGGCTTCTGCAAAGTGAAAAATCCGGCTCACATACCCTGATCATATCACAAACATCGGCATAGCTGGCAATAACAGCCTCCTTTTTATCCTTCTGATGGCATTTTCTATATCTTAAAAGCTTCCGAAGGGCGATTCTTCCTGCTTCCACCAGTAAAACGGCTGCTATCGCAAAAAATACCACATAGATCAGCCATGCGTATTTTGACAGCTCAAGTGCTCCCGGTCCACCTGCCCCGGCTTCCTCATCATCCCCTCCTCCATTGCCTAAAAGGCTTTCAAATGCAGACCAGAAATCATCTTCATCTGCAGCCTCGTTACTGCCCGGAGTCACTTCGACTACCTTCCATCCAAATCCTTCCACATAAATCTCAACCCATGCATGTGCCATGGCATCCGTGACTTCTACATCCAACACTGCCGAATCACCGATTGCAGAATATCCGTCATAATAATCCGAGTATTCCTTCGTTTCATTTATTTCGGAATCCAATGCGGCTTCCATTGAAATTGCATAACCTTCCACATAACGTGCCGGAATTCCCATCTGCCTGAAAATAAGCGTTGCTGCCGATGCAAAATGTGCACAGTAGCCTTTTCTGTTTTTTGTCAGGAAATAATTGATAAAATCCTGCCTTCTCGGTGTTGCCCCCGGTTTTAATGTATATGGTATATTCTCAGCAAAATATTCCCGCACAGCATCCACAATTTCATTCTCTGTCATACCTGGTGCTAAACCAATCCGTTCACATTCTCTCTCAATGACCTCTTTATTTTTTTCAGGGACATCCAAAACTGCAGCATCCAGCCCTTCTGTATGAATTCCCGAAGGTATGACCTCCCCAAAAGAATCCTCCCATATCACCTTCGGATAATAATTATAGGTTTTCTGCTTCTGCATCCCGATTTCTTGTGCCGACGGCATCAGACTGTGATTTTCATAAATGGAGTAATCCTCAAACAGCGTATAGTAGGGATAATACAGATATGAAATGTCTGCTCCAACATTAGTTACATCCATTCTGCCCACAGCACTGTATTCCGCCCCCTCTTTTTTCTTATTCTGCAAAGATTCCGCCTCTTTTTTCATGCTTTCCTCTTCGAATACGGCAACATCATTCTTTTTTTGCCCGGACGGTGTCTGTCGTTTTTCCCCGTCTTCCAGACCTTCTCCTTTCTCATTTTGCAGGGTTCCTTCCCAATACAGACTTTCCCATTGGTTCTCTCCGTAAATTCCACCGGTATATGCCTTCAAATAAACAGCCTCATTGTTATAGGGGGTATAGGATACCCTAAGATCTGCCTGATAATCGGGTCTGACATTGGATATTCCCCCAAGCTTTCCGCCACTCATGCCTCCTGTGGAAGCATACCGGTTGTACATTCCCTCAAATCCAAGAAGAATAAAATTACCAATGGATTCCTCCGTTCTTTCCCGCAGCCGGTCATTCTTGAACATATTTTCAAACCTGCGCGATGGAAAAACCGATTCCACTAAAATCACCATACAAAAACCCAACACGAAAACGGACAGCAAAAGCTGTCTAAAAATCCCTGCATCCTGTGTATAGGACACCCTGTCTTTTTTAAACCCCCGCACCCGGAAAGATGCATCCCACGCAAAAGCCAGATAGTGCCCATTCGCTTTAAAAATAATAACCGCTATATATCCTGCACTCAGTGTGATAACATAAATGGGATCAATCGCCAGCTTCATATAGAGCGGTACAAATAAAAGTGGAAATGTCAGCAAGGCTGTCCAAATCAGACTCATAGTGGAGTAAATCCAGATATTCAGGATAATAATACAGACCATTCCTACAAAAATGGCAAGAATTGCAACTGTCAGATAATCGTTGTCAATCTGTGTTTCATACTCTCTGACACCGGATAATTCAAAAAAAGTTTTTGCCTCCCGTAAGACTGCATTTATGACTACATAAAACCCTGAATTTGCATAAAGACGAAGCCAGTAAATCGCTACCACAAAAATACCGAAAAACAATATATATCCGATATCCCGATACAAAAGTTTTGAAGATGCATATAAAAAAGAAAAATACATAGAAAGTATCAGGTAAAATACGATTACCAATGGATAATGATACGAAATTCGAAAAGCGGACAAAAATCCCCCTATGGAACCAAACACAAGCAAAAAGACAATCAGACAGCGCAAAAAGCAATTTTGGAAAATGCTGCCGTTTTCCATCAACGGCTGTTTTAAATAAATTCCTTTTGCAAGAAATATATCTCCCTTATGCAGTTCTTCCTTTTTTTTCTTTCTAAATAGCATCTGCCTCTTCTCCAATCCTATTTATCCCTTTAATACTGCTGCTGCATCTTTTTGTCCAAACATTATATTTTCCCCTTCTACCGTCATGCCATATCCAATATAAAGATAGCTTTCTGCCGAAGTGTGCTCTTTTAAGAACATCCGTTCTACTCTCCCTGTATCGGGATAACTCCTGTCATATAAAAGCATTTCTATCCATTGTTCCCGCTCTACCCGGCTGCCGATAAAACATTCTTTCAACTCTCCCAGATTCGTGCTATAATAATAGACGGTAAATGGAAGATTCTGTTCCACAAATGACCTTGTAATACTGTCTGCCAATTCCAAAACCCCTTCCAGTCTCATCTCCTCATCATTTGCCAATTCTACAAGCACATTAAGCTGCATGGCAGATACGCTGATTCTCTCCTTCACCATCAGCTCATCTTTTTTCATAGAAAGCTTCCAATGAATATTCTGGAGTTTGTCACCGGGAATATATTCCCGAATACCACTAATCTCCGAAAAATCATACCCTTTTTCCCTACTCTCCATCGCCTCCGATACACCATTTATATAGATCTGACCTGCCTCTTGATTCCGCAGTTCCCCTTTCGGAAAAACAAGACACTCCCGTTCTTCCCCTACTGGAATCACGGTTTCATAAATTCCCAGTAAATCTAATAGTCTGATTTCCTCTGCCTTCACTGCAAGCCTGCCGCAATAATCCATAATAATGGGATAAACCGTCTCTGTATCCCTTCTGGCTCTTACCGGAACATTCAGGTAATGTACACCTTTTTCTTCATAAAAGCAGTTTTCAGTCGTAAGTTTTATTGTTCCGTTTACCAAAGGAAACCATGTGGGATTGTGTAAAATAAAACTCAGATGAAACTCAGTCCCTTTTTCCATCGGTTCCTTCGGTAAAACCAGTTTAAGGGATAATTCCCGTTTCACTCTGCATACTCCATAAATACTGTAAACAGGAAACAGCAAAAGTCCAATCAGCAAAAGAAGATTGATATAACTATGAAAAACATACATGATAAATACATTTATAATAATCACAACCAAATATCGTATCGCATTGCGAATCTGCCGCATATTCCATCTCCCTTTCCCGTTGTACCGGATATGTTATGTCCGGGGAACCTTTACCCCGTTAAACAATTCATTCAGTGCCGCTTCCATATCCTTACCTTCCGCCCTTGCCTTGGTACTCAGCTTTACTCTATGTCCCAATACGTCTATAAATACCACCCTGATATCCTCTGGTGTTACATAATCCCTTCCGCGGAGAACCGCCATTGCCTTTGCCATCCGAAGCAATGCAATACTTCCTCTTGGACTTGCCCCCATGGAAAACAACGGATTTGTTCTTGTTCCCTCCACTAAAGTTACAATATATTCATAAACGGAATCATGCACATACATATCATTGGTCTTTTCCCGCAGTTTCATAAGTTCTTCTACCGATATCGCATTTTTCAGCAAAGACAACGGTTTCATTGCGTTTCCTTTTAAAATATCTACTGCCGCATCATGTTCCGGATATCCCATGGAAAGGCACACCATAAAGCGGTCCAATTGAGATTCCGGCAGCATCTGCGTTCCGGAAGACCCTAGCGGATTTTCCGTCGCAATCACTGTAAACGGTTCCGGAAGTGCTCTTGTCACACCGTCCACCGTTACATTCCCCTCTTCCATGACCTCAAGCAGGGCTGACTGTGTCTTTGGAGAGGTACGGTTAATCTCGTCTGCCAAAAACAGGTTACAGCAGACCGCTCCCTGCTGATACTCAAACGTTCCTGTATCCTTATTATACATGGAAAACCCTACAATATCACTGGGAAGAACATCCGGTGTAAACTGTACACGCCGATAGCCTAATGACATAGATTTTGCAATAGACATCGCAAGAGTCGTCTTACCCACTCCCGGAATATCCTCTAGCAGAACATGTCCACCTGCAAGCATTGTGGCAAGCACCTTCTCCACCACTTCATCTTTTCCTTTCACTGCTTTTTTAATCTCTTCCTTTACCTGTAACATCTTATTCTCCATAGATTCATTCCTTTCTAAGCCGTGCCCCTACATATGCGTATGCCGGTTTACATACTTTGCTTTATATTTAGAATATACGATTGTCTGGTCTTTGTATAAACTGTAATACCCTGATGCCGCATAACTGACGGAAACTGCGATCAGGTAAAAGGAAACCCCTTCAAATCCAAACAATTCAAACGCGATTAAAATCGAAGTGATCGGACAGTTTGTAACACCGCAAAATACCGCTGCCATTCCCGCTGCCGCACAAAGACCGGGAGATAGTCCCAACAGGTTTCCAAGAACACATCCAAGTGTTGCCCCGATAAAGAAGGACGGTACAATCTCTCCCCCTTTAAAACCTGCACGCATTGTCAATGCCGTTAATACCATTTTCCAAAAAAAAGCAAATGTATCGGCTCTTCCGTTTTCAATGGCCTCTGCAATCACATGGATTCCGGCACCCATATAATCGGTTGACTTCAAAAGAAATGTAAGCAAAATAATCACGATACTTGCCACAATTACTCTTATATAACAATTCTTTAACTCTTTACGGAAAAAAATGCTTGTCTGTTTTAGGGCAATACAAAATACTACACTGACAACTGCACAGGCAATCGCAATCATCCCCATTTTCATTCCGTTTAACATGGTAAGCTCCGGAATGTCTTTTACATGAAATACTTCGGGATGAATTCCCAGCCCTGCTGCAAAATTAGTAGCAATTAACGAGGATACGATACACGGAACCAGTGCCGTATAATACATCACTCCAACACTGACGACCTCCATCGCAAAAATTGCCGCCGCCATAGGAGTCCCAAACAATGCCGAAAACGCCGCACTCATACCGCACATTACAATAACATGCCTGTCCTGTTCGTCTAAATTCAGCCAGCGTCCCAGTTGATTTCCGATACTGCCACCCAGCTGAATTGCCGCTCCCTCGCGACCTGCCGAGCCACCAACCAAATGTGTAAGTGCTGTCGACAAAAAAATAAGAGGTGCCGAACGCAGAGGAACATCATCCTTTGACCGCACAGTAGAAAATACCTGATTTGCACCAACTTCATACTTTACAATCTTCTGATAGAAAAAAACGATAATAATACCTGCTACTGGTAAATATAAAAATACCCATAAATGATTTTCCCGGAAAACCGTTACCTTTGTAAGTACATAAGAAAACAGACTGCTGATCCCTCCGACCACATATCCGGTCAGGAATGCCAGCAATACCCATTTCATCAGGCTTGACATATCCTGCTTGATCCGTCTGCAATAATAGTAAAACAGTACCTTTCCATGATTGGCATGACCCGGATGTTCCATACTGTTCTTCCTCCTCAAGCTATAAAAATTTCTAAGGATATTTTACCATAAAAATCTCTCCTTTGCACCATAAATCATGTTTAGGTTTTTGATCAGCACTCAGAAAAACCATCCCTGCAAACAATTAAACTCTTGTATATTATACAACAAAGCTACATATTCCGGAATTGCATAATCAGTTATAATGTATGCACCCTAAGGTTTATACCTCCATTCATTTTCTGCCTTGTTCTCAGAAATTCTACACTATTTCCATATTTCTAATATCCCATATGAACATCATAATCATAAGCGGTTTAACAACCCTTGCAGCCCTTCCCTTTCATAAATATCTTTATAAAATCTGACTTCATCCTTTATGATATCATCAATCACTTTCATCCCCAGCACTTCCACAGGAGCCTGATCATCCGTCATTAAATAATCCCCCGGTTCATAAACACTAAGTTTTCCAGCAACTTCTTTCATCATATCTGCTAGTTCCCCTTCCGAATAGCTGTCAATATTTGACCTCATTACTTCTAATATTCCGGCAGAATTAGAAGCAAACAATTCCCTGTTTGTAGAACCGGAAACATCAACCGTATACACCTGTTCAAATACATTGGAAATCGTATCTGCAAGATACTGGTTTATATTCCCCTCTTCTTCTCCTCTCATATTCATATTTACTACCATGACACCATTTTCCGTTAAATGCTCTTTTACCAGTGTAAAAAATTCCACCGAAGACATCTGAAAGGGAATTGTTATATCCTGATAAGCGTCAACCATGATGACATCATATTTTTTATCCACTGCATTCAGATATGCACGTCCGTCATAGGTAACCACCGGAATATCCTCCGGCAACTCAAAATACTGTTCCGCCAGACGGGTAATCTTTGCATCAATCTCTACCCCCTCTATGTTCATATTTTCAAAATATCGTTCACACTGGGTGACAAACGTGCCGGTCCCCATACCAAGAATCAGAACCTCAAGACTTTTCTTGTCATTTACACCCGCCATAAAGGGCGCTGCCAACGCATAATCATAGTACATCCCCGTCAGACTGTCATCCTTTTTCAAAATGGACTGGACACCAAATAACACATTCGTAGACAATATGACATTCTCCCCATCCTCTTTCACCTGAAGATAGTTATAGACTGACTCCCCCTCAAAAGTCAGCTCATTTTCCCAAAATGCAAAACTGTTATTATGCCCGAAAATACAGCAAATCAAAAACAGAGCAGTACCTATTATCATCTTTTTTTTGTATGTCCTTGTACTGATAAAATAGATAAGTGCAAGCACCAGTAAAATCCCAGCAAAGATCAAGAAGGTTATGGAAGTTCCCACTGCTGGAATGGTCACAAACGTCGGAAGAAATGTTCCAATAATACTGCCAATGGTATTTGCGGCACCAAGTGTCCCCACCGTTTTTCCGTTGTCATCCAGACTATCCACTGTATACTTTACCAAAGATGGTGTAACGGTTCCCAGCAAAAATAATGGGAACACAAAAACGACCATGCAGGCAGCAAATGCAGCCCAGATCAGAAAATTGTTGTTCACAGAAAAGACTAACACAGCCGAAATTCCAAGAATAATATATTTCCCTGCTACCGGAATCGCTGCAATCCATACTGCGGCAACGAGCATCCTTCCATACAACTTATCCGGATTCGGATTCCGGTCTGCCGTTCTTCCTCCATAAATGTTGCCTAACGCCATCGCAATCATAATTGTTCCGATAATAATCGTCCAAACAATCTGGGAAGAACTAAAATATGGGGCAAGCAGCCTGCTGGCACCTAATTCCACCGCCATCACTGACATTCCGGCAAAAAATTCCGTTAAATACAAATAAGTTTTTCTTTTTAAAATCGTCTTCTCCTGCATTATCCTGTCCTCCAATACAAAATCAGGCGGTCGCTTTTTTCGTGACCGCCTGAAATACTTTCAAAATTACTTCACTGTTACCTTTACCGCTTTATACATTCCGTTCTGAGCATATACATAAACCGTACAGCTTCCCTTTGCCTTTGCCTTAATTACACCCTTCTTGGAAACGGTTGCCACCTTCGTGTTACTGGATTCATAACAGATGCTTCTATGCTTCTTAAGCTTCTTTGACTGCTTAATTTCTTTTGCCTTAATCTTAAATGTCTTTCCTTTCTTAAGCGTCACCTTCGTTTTGTTCAGTTTGAGACTTTTGGCATTGCCGTACTTTCCACCGCTTGTCGTCACATGGATTGTCTTTGAAGCAGCAATGGTTATCTTCTTTCCATCCACCAGTTTATAAGCACATACCATGTATTTATAAAAAGTTCCTTTTTTGAGTTTCGATTGCGTATAAGATTTTGTACTTCCCTTATTCACTGTTTTGATCAGTTTGTACGGATACTTCTTACCGCCGGAATTACAGCGGTTCCCATACACCAGATATCCGTCGGCACCCTTCACTTTATTCCATGACAGCTTCACACTCTTTGATGTGGTCTTGGATGCTTTTGCCTGAATCTTTGCAAAACTGGAACCCTTTATCTCATTGTCCGATTTCTGGGAAGTCACTGTCTTATCCGTAATCAGAAGTGTATCCGTCGGCACCTTCAAATCCTTTGCCACTGTCTGGATTTTTCCCGCCGTATCTTTCGGAACATCTAATTCATCGCTAACTTTATCCTTATCAACAGGTGCCGTACCACCACCCGTTGCAGGAATTGTCTCCTGACGCATCACATACCCGCATACGGAACACTTATAGGTCTTAACACCGGTCTTACCTGCAGCCGGCTGAACCGTTACCGTACCGTTATCTGCGATATGAGCGGCATATCCGTTCTTCTGGTTGTTTGCAGTAACTGTACAGCTCCCTGCACTACATTCATGCCAGTGTGCACTGCCGTCACTCTTCCATGATGTACTCCAACTATGGGCATGTGGAAGGTTAATCACATATCGAAATGTTCTCACCGGACTTTTCTGTGAATGATCACTATCCAGTATTGTCCTTGCCTTGACAGTGACCGTAACAGATTCCCTCTGCTTTCCCTTTATGGAGATTGGTCCGTCATACTTTATACCATTTTCCTCATCCGGCACACTTCCATCCGTTGTATAATAAATGGATGCCCCAGGGGTCGTGGTCTTAAGTGTTACACTCTGATTGGTTGTATAGGTTCCGGACGCAACACTTGCTGTTGGTGCTGCTACATTCCCTACCATCTTCGCATAAGTTACATTCTCCTGTGTAGTCTCAATCCATATCTTTGAATTCGATGCATTCGCACCTGTCCAAATGGAATCAAAATCTATATCCTGCGTCTCCCTAATCCGTTTCGAATAATGCCAGTTATTACCACTATCATCCTTTCCCTGTGCACACAGATACAAAGCAGATGCATCACGGTTTTTAGTTATCTTTACTCCGGTTTCGGTATATTCAACTGTACTTGCTATCTTGTTATACATACTGTCATCCAACCGAAAAGTCATCGAACCAGCCCCTGTATATTCTGAAACATCTTCTTTTTCCTTTTCTATTATGGATGCAAAAAGCACAGATGACAGGTCCAGTGCAAAGGCAGGCACAACCTTATTCTGACTAGTATAATATCCACCATAGGCATCGCTATAATTAAAATAACTATTATAAGCACTTTTAAAATATACTACTTTATTATTGTTGTCTTTAGGCGGCGTTCTCGTCCAAAAATTATTGGAATAAAACACCCATGAAGCTGAACTACTACTAGAAGACTTCAATTCAATCTTTAAACCTCTATCCGGATACCTATCTGAATTCTGACCTACTATTGCATAAGTACCTATACCTGTGTCCGGTGCTTGTGGCAAATAAAGTTTGTCTGTTGTCGAGTAATATTCTTCATTGCATCTGTCATACGTAAAAATTGTAGTGTTTTTCATTAGTTTCTGTTCCGCATCCGAAAAAACTTCCGCATCCTGTTCTATATCCTTTAATTCCGTTCTTATTTTACTAAGACCATAATGACTCATACCCACCTCTGTCGGGAGTTGATCTTTATACGTACAAGTATCAATCTTCAAACCCTGACTTTCTGTAACTGGAAATCTGGGGTCCGGATATTTATAAGAAAATGTCATATCTGATAAAAAAATCGGACTGCTCGGATCACATATCAGAACAAGGTTATCGGCATAACGATCATATCCCGCAATATACCACATTCGAGACTGTTCGCCATCACTTCCGCCCTTACCGAATTCTACCATCCGCTCAATACCAGAGCCGGTCAAATTATATTCATTATTCATAAGATCTTCCTGTGTCGCAAAAAACTCAATCGGTGGTCCGTCATTTCCTGCCGCCTCTACGGTCAACGGCTTACCTGCGACCGGACTCAATCCTGCTGCCATTGCAAGAGACAACACTACTGACATTGTCTTCTTCCATATTGCCTTTTTCTCTCTCATTTTGTTTGTCTCCTTTCTATTTGTGCCGGCATACATATACTTTCTAACTTCCTGTATGCCAATATCATATAAGTTCTATGAAATCTACATTGTTTTGTTCATCCACCACCTCCTAATATCGCTTAAGAAGTTCTGCTTTTAATATATCCGCTTGCATAAACATTCTAATTTATTCCTAAGTATATCACAAAAACGACTGTTTGTCATCCGCACTGTTCCTTTTTTCATTCCCATTTTTTACAAAAAAATGTCTGCGGGAACCATGGCTATATCTGTTTTTAACATTCTTTTAAACAGAATCCCCTTTCTTCTCAAAAAGTCCACATAACCTGTCATATCCTCTTTCACCTAACAAATGCCTTATGAACTGAGCAAGAAGCTGTGCCGGTTTTTGAATAACATAATAATGTATGCATTTTTTCCTGCTTGCAAATTTTATTTTCTGAAACCACGGACTTTTTTTATAATATTTTAAAAATACATCTTCAAATTGTTTAAAGCACTCACCTTTTCTCCAAGGCTTGTAAGGACCAAAAAAATGGAATACAACTACGTTGGCAAAGGAATCTTTAACCGTATCATATAACTCATCATAGCTATAATAGAAATCTGCTTTATAATAATCCCATTTTAATCTTCTTTGCGAAAGAAACCATCCATAATTATATTTTACAGGAAGAAGAAATATCATATTGCCACAAACTGCATTAATGGCATCCTGATCCGGACACGGAAGTCTTTGCGGAAATGTATTTACAAAGTTAATTAATTTTTCTGTTATATGCATTTCTCTCCATTTGTTCATATTGACAAGCAGCACACCGGAATTAATGTAATGGGAAGATGGGTCCATATTTAAAAATTCTCTTGATTTATCATCTGATATGTCAACGACACCTGCAAGACAGTATTCTGTCAAATCTAACAATAATAACTCTTTTAAGGATGCATTTACAATGGTATCACTATCCAGATAGAGAACTTTATCTACACTTTTATCTACAATATCGTCTAAAAAGAATCTGCCATAAATCGTAATATTCCAACCATTTTCCACTATAGGGTGCAATGCAGAAAAACGTTTTTCCAAATTAAAAAAGGCGATGTTTGTGTTTTGAAATATACTGCATTGTTCCGTCAACTTTTTTTGGTTTTCTTTCGATATACCATTATCAATTATATAAATACAAATTGCCTCAAACTGTTTCACATTGTTTTCCAATAGTGAAAGAATACAGGTGCCCATATATGGTGTATATCCATCATTAGCAGCCATAACTACATGCAACTCCATACTTAATTCCTCCTCTTACTCGTATATCTATGTTAGTCGTTTGCAGAATTCCCTACTTTCAAAATCTAGTTGTGCAATATAGGCAATATCATAAGCAGGGTGCCTTAGAGCCATAAGTACTTGCATTTCGTACTTAGCAAAGCTTTTTCGGGCTTAGTCAGTTAATATCAACCACAAAGCCGGTACCGATTCTTTTTGATACTTCCATCATTGCACTTTCCATCTCAGACACCTCAAACTCACGGAGTACTCCCAAATACCCATTAATTACAAAAGTAACATATAAATGATGATGAAAATATTCTTCCGAATCCTTTTTCATACCCGCTGCCACATACTTATTCATAATCGTATCAATAACGGCCCGTTCAAACTCACGGACTAGTGACGACATCCCCGGTCGTCTCATCAACGCTCCTAAATCTCTGGAATCTTTAAAATGTGCTTCTGCAATTCTTTTCCATATCTCCGGTGCCTTACGAATCGTTTCATCATACGAGTATTCATCTATGATTGCACATACATCCTTAATTAAAATACTCTGAATCGAATCTGCCAAATCGTAGACATCCCTGTAATGCAGATAAAATGTACTTTTATTAATATCTGCCCTTGCACAAAGTTCCTTTACCGTAATCTCATTCAGTTTCTTATCCTTGGTCATCTCACAAAATACATCCTGTATTGCTTTTTTTGTTTTCCGGACTCTTCTATCTTCCGCCAATATTTATCACCCCTTGTATAATTTCCGTCTTTTTTGTTATTTTAGCATAATAATAGACTTTTATCTAGATTCTCTCTTCTTCATTTCAAAATAAAATTTATTATCTATAATATTATACCCTAAAAAGCTGTTGCAATTTCGCCCATATTATAGTAAATTAGCTTTTACCACACTTTAAATCAGATTAAAAATACAGCAGGCGAAAGAAAATGAATACAAAAAAGACAACGGTTTTTTCCCGCCTTATCGGCGATAAACAATTTTATAAAATGGTACTGGCAGTTGCCGTACCCATTATGCTGCAAAACGGAATCACCAATTTTGTGGGACTTCTCGACAATATCATGATCGGACAGATTGGAACGGAGCAGATGTCCGGTGCCGCTATTGTAAATCAACTGATTTTTGTATACAATCTATGCATTTTCGGTGGTGTATCCGGTGCCGGAATCTTTACGGCTCAGTATTTTGGTCAGAAGGATACCGAAGGCGTACGCAATACATTCCGTTTTAAACTCTGGATGGCATTTGCACTTACAACAATAACCATTGTGTTATTTTTAACGACCGGACCGGCTCTGATTCACATGTATTTAAAAGGCGAAGCCAATTCTTCCGATGCAGCGGCAACCCTTATATACGGGAAACAGTACCTGATGATTATGCTGGCCGGACTGCCTGCATTTATGTTCGGGCAGGTTTATGCCAGTACCCTTCGGGAATGCGGCGAAACCCTACTTCCAATGAAGGCAGGCATCACTTCTGTCATTGTCAACCTTATATTCAATTACCTTTTAATATATGGAAAATTAGGATTTCCTAAGCTGGGGGTACAGGGAGCTGCAATTGCCACCGTGCTTTCCCGTTATGTGGAGGTCTTTGTTATCATCTTTTGGACGCACCGCCATAAAGAAAAGAACACGTTTGCAGAAGGACTTTACCGCACCCTGAAAGTTCCCGCCTTTCTTGTGCAAAAAATTCTGTTAAAAGGAACTCCTCTTCTTTTAAATGAAACCTTATGGGCCGCTGGTATGGCAATGCTGACACAATGCTATTCCGTTCGCGGACTGAATGTTGTGGCAGGACTCAACATTTCCAATACCATTAACAATGTATTTAATATTGTATTTATTGCACTTGGGGATTCTGTAGCGATTATCGTGGGACAGCTCCTTGGCTCAGGAGCTATGAAGAAGGCCAGAGATACCGATAACAAAATGATCGCCTTTTCTGTAGCCTGCTGTAGTGCAGTGGCACTGATCATGCTCTTAATGGCTCCGCTCTTTCCGAAATTTTATAATACCAATGCCGAGGCAAAAACCCTGGCAAAGCATTTCATCATGGTGACTGCTATTTTCATGCCGCAGAATGCGTTCCTGCACGCATGCTATTTTACACTGCGCTCCGGTGGTAAGACCATGATCACTTTTTTATTTGACAGCGTCTTTATCTGGTGTGTCAGTGTAGTGATCGCCTTTACACTGAGCCGTTTTACTGCACTTCCGGTCATTGCAATCTATATTCTGGTACAGATCGGGGATATAATAAAATGTCTGGTAGGATTTATTCTGGTGAAAAAGGGAATCTGGCTGCAAAACATTGTATCATAGTAAGACTCGCACCAGTCATCAACCTTTGCTGTGATTGCCCTATCGTAATTTGAAAACTATTATATATTCTTCTTCGTTTTCGCCAATCACTTCAAATCCTACTTTTCTATACATATTAGCCGCATAGTTTGCTTTCTGCACAGAAAGTGATGTCTGCTTATATCCTCTATCTTTCAGAAGTTTCAGCAACTAAACATCTATCATCTGCTTTGCCAAAATCAGCAATATACTCTTGCAGTTCTGGCTGTTGGGTAATAGACTTGGGCGGCTTTTCCATTCCCTCTGGAGTCAATAACCCCGCAGCAAGCTACGGGGCATCAAACTTGATAGTCCATATCTTACCTCCTTTTACCCCACATTCTTCGTAGTAAAGTTTATTTTCCCTCACATAATTTCCTTAATGCATATGATATAAATGCTCGTAAATGCCGCCCTTTGCTATCAACTGCTCATGGGTGCCTGCCTCCGCAATTCCTTCCTCTGTCAAGACCAATATCTTCTCCGCATTTTGAATCGTGGTCAGACGATGTGCAATAACAAATGTAGTCCTGTTTTTTGCAAGCTTTTCTAGAGATTCCTGCACCACCCGCTCACTTTCATTATCCAATGCTGAGGTTGCTTCATCAAAGATCAGGATTTCCGGATTTTTCAGAAACACACGGGCAATGGACAAGCGTTGTTTCTGACCACCGGACAGCTTGATGCCCCGCTGGCCGATATCCGTCTCATAGCCATCCGGGAAAGACATAATGAATTCATGTGCATTGGCATTTTTCGCCGCCTCGATAATCTCCTCCTGTGTGGCTTCCGGTCTGCCATAGGCAATGTTTTCATAAATGGTGCCGGCAAACAGATACACATCCTGCTGCACCATTCCGATATGACTTCGCAAGGACTTCAGGGTCAGGCCTCGTATGTCCTTTTCGTCTATTTTAATCATACCTCCGGTTACATCATAAAAACGAGGAATCAACGAGCAAAGTGTAGTTTTCCCGGCACCGGAAGAACCCACAAGAGCCATATAAGCCCCTGCCGGAACCGTGAGAGATACGTTGGAAAGAACCGTACCTTGATTCTCCTGATATTTGAAAGACACATTTTCAAAGGAAATATCCCCCTTAACATCCGTCAATTCCACCGCTCCTTCGGTATCCTGAATATCCGGTTCAACCTCCATAATTTCACGGAACCGCTCAAATCCAGTGTATCCATTTTGAAACTGCTCCGTAAAGTCCACCAGGGTTTTAATTGGCTCTGTAAATACACTAATATAAAGCAAAAATGTAATCAGATCGCTGATGTTAATTTTATCATTGGCTATTAACACAGTTCCTGCCAGAATCACACTAATCTGAATAAGGGTCGTAAACAGGTTCAGTCCCGCCTGAAAAGCTCCCATATATTTGTAATTGTTGCGCTTGGAATTCAGGAAACCGTCATTTCCTACTTTAAATTTCTGATTCTCGATTTCCTCATTTGCAAAGGATTTCACCACCCGGATACCAGACAGGGAATCCTCAATCTGTCCGTTAATTTCAGCAATCTTCTGGCGGTTTACTTTAAATGCCCGCCGCATCTTCTTATTCAGTACAAAAGCAAATCCAAACATGAATGGCAATATCACAAATGCAGCTGCCGCCAGATAGCCATTAATATTCACCAAAATGATAAAGGCTCCGGTAATCTTTAACACAGACAAAATAATATTTTCCGGTCCATGGTGCAAAAGTTCCGTAATGTCAAACAAATCCGATGTAATCCGACTCATAAGCTGTCCTACCTTCGCATCATCATAAAAGGAAAAACTCAGCTTCTGCATATGGTCAAAAATTTCCGCCCGCATATCATATTCCATTTTTGCACCCATGACATGTCCATAATTTCCGATGAAATACCGGCTGAACACATCAACGATCAGAAGCACCGCAAAACCTGCTGCGATAAGCAAAACCTCATGGAGAATGGTCACCCGGTCCTTATAAATCAATGTGCCAGTCACATATCGCACCACCAGTGGAATTACCAATGCCACCCCGGCGGAAAGTGCCGCAAAAAACATATCCGCCCAGAAAATCCCCTGATATGGTTTATAATAGCTAATCATTTTTTTCAAATTTTGTTTCATTATCTCAATCCTCTTTATTCAACAATAAATTTTATTCTTATTTACACTATTCATATGATTATCGTAACTATTCAGCCTTCGGCAAGCTTCTGTTACGGCCTTCGCTGCTCCCTTCGCTTATAATAGATTATATCTTCATATTTCATATATGCATCCCTCACTTCCGGCTAAATTTATCCTCCTTCCGGCAGACATACCACAGATACCTTCCCACTGTTTAAAATCTACCTGCGACTGCCTGCCAACATTTAATTAAAGTGTGTGAAAATGTTGGCGAACTGCCAAAGATTCCGTTCTGTATTATGTAGATTCTATACACCGGATAGATTTTCACAATGTTTTTGTAAATAGCATTATAGGGATAATTTGTGAGTATGTCAAGGAAAAGATGGCTTTCCCATCCAATTTTGAACTGTAAAAGAAGAAGCTTTTAATTGTGGGACAATAAGGCATGATTATTTCATTAAAATCTTCAAAATTAAATATGTTATGTATATTTGCTGCACTTATTTGTGTGTGCACTTTTTATAAAAATCAATGTATCGGTAGCCCAAGAGTACAGTTTTTATAAGACTGCAGAACGAACTTACGGCACAGTAGATAAAATAGAAGAATATAGCTTCCAATGGTTGCGGTGAATACAGAACATATATAGTTTATTATTCCATAACGAATCCGGTTACCCATATACAAATTCACAATTTTAAAAAAATTGATCAAAAAACAATGCCTGCTGTAAGAAATTTACGTGTTGAACAACTCTTACCAGCATATTTTGACCCGCATAATCCGGCGGTCTATTGTATAAAAGCTTTAAACCCTGATCGAATACATCTGTTACATAGCTTCGGCTCCTCTTTGGGTGCTGCTCCTTCCTATCATGTATACAGAATATTCAGATGTATTTCACAACTTGATTTCCATATATATAAATAATTGGCTAAATAAAACTACACATCCCAACAGCAACATCCCCTTGCTAAACCGCAAAAAAATGTTTCTTACTTAAATTTTTAGTTTATACTTGATTTACTCCAGATAAATCCAATTCTTTTCCAATTTTACTTTCAAAAAGAATACCACCTATTTTCGGTGTTCTCTCGTGTTTCTCTGTATCATCCAAGAACATATCAAATAATAAAAAAGATTGGTCTTCCCAAGTAAATAATCCTGAATGACAGCATTTGTTTCTTCTATTCTTGCAATCACTAAGCTTATCCTCAAACGAACTCCACCATGCCTCATCATATCTGCCTTTTCCCATTTTCTTCATTCTTCTACCAAGTTTTTCCCCTTGATTACTCAGGATTACATTGAAAGTCCCCAAAGTAAATTCTTCCTCTCGTGCGTCTTTCAATGGTATCATATTTCTTCCCCTGCCAACTCCTCTAACCTTATAATCCGGTAAAATTTCTTTCAGATCCTTTATGAAGCAATCCTTCATTTGAAGTTCCATTGCCTTGCAAAAAAGAATTGCACAGCAGGAAGCATCCAACTGACTGTTTACCTTATAAACCGGTTCAAGTAAAAAGAAAAGTTTCATTCCGAGAAGTAAATTTTCCTTAACCCTCATATGCAATCTGCTCAGTTCCTTCATATCTTTAAATCCGAATTTTGCCAATTGTTCAGGGAATAACTCCGTTTTGAGAAAATCTTCATTCAATCCCCTAATTAATCCAGTTGTATCAACACTATAGTCAATAACACCATTATCATCTTCAATCTCTAACGTCGCAAATGAGGTTACTGATGGTAATCCGCTTGATGCATTTACCAATGCCTCCTGCCTTTCATATTCAGGCATATCTGTCTCAAGAATCTAAACCAAGGTAATTATCATCTGCTCTTTTATTTCTTGTTGTCTCGTCCGCAAATAACTGGAAGCCAACTCCATATACTTCCTCATATATATCCTTCTCATCCTCAGTATTTTTAATATTTCCCTTTATATACTTTTTCTCTATCTCCTTATATAAATCATGAAGTTCCTTCATAGAAATAGCACTCGCCGAAAATGGCTGCAAACTTCCTTCCTCATCTAAATTCTGCTCTGCTAGAAGTTCTGCTGATTTTTCCTCTTTTTCTTTCCTATTAAACGAAGAAATATTTATATTTCTGTCAAAAAATTTTTTCTCCAGTTTCTCTATTTCCTCGATATACAGTTTATCATCTAAAAAATCCGAAATTTCCCCATTTGCTGACTTTATCTGATTAAGTGCCCAAATAATCGTAGATAAAGATAATGAATGTTCTATGTAATTACCTTCTGGAGAGAGCTGTAAACTTATACAAGCTATCTTGTCTACACTTTTTCCGGCCTATAACCATCCTCCTGGCTAAATGGAAGAATCTTAGATATATAATCAATGCATTTTTCTCTCTTAACTTTACCTATATAAATGGTTAGATTCCCCCACTTTTTCATTCCACAAGCAATAGCTTCATTAGATATTGTTTCGTATAGATTCTCTTTATTGCTTAATATAATAAAATCCTCGATTGTCTTATTTTTTGCTGTTCCTCTAACAACATCCCACTTATGCCTTTTTATTTTATTCCTTATATCCCAACTGTCCGGATATTTATCTTGAGATAAAAACTCTAATGCAAACCAATAGTCTAGTACTTTCTCTTCTAATAATTTTTCTTGCATATTCATAAATTAACACCTACCTTATCCTTATATGTTCTTAATTACAATCCATCCAATTAACCACTGCATTCTCCAACATTTGCGTTTTATCATTTATTGTTAATATTCTACAATTTTGTTTTATCTATATTCCTGCAATACGTGCAAAAATATATCAACTATCCATCACCAAACATCAATATACATTAATTAACATATTATATCTTTTTTACATCCTTTTTTCAACTAGTTTTTATATTTATTACCAACTATTATCTCATTCCAAACTCTTTCGGAAAATACTTTTAGCAAAAGATCTGCAATTTTATCTTAAGCGTTAATAAATCCTCAATATCTCAAGACAAAAACGTAAATATAACATAAAAGCTTACCTTCTATTGAACCCGTATTATACTTATATACTAAGACTTCCCACACCAATAAGGTGTGTTGAACTTTGAAGATTCAATAATTCAGTTAATAGAAAAGGCATAAACCTGTTCCGTTTGGTATAATGGAATTGACGAAAAACCAACAAACCAAGGAGGATTTATGCCATGTCCAGTATACCACAAAACCATTCAGATGAGAAAGCATTAGTTGACTGTGTTCAGAGATTTTTTTCCAAGTATCATATTGGTAAACTTCTTGCCAGATGTAATGGACTGAAAGAAAAAGGCGTTTCTCCTGTTTCTTTACTGCACTATAAACTCAGCAACATTTTTATCGGAAGAAGCATGTATATGCAGCAACGTACTGGTTCTTTTAAGGAAAAGTTTTCCAAGAACACTTTCTATTGTTTCCTGAATTCTGCAAAAACAAACTGGCTCCGTTTTACTTCACTTCTTGCAGCAGATATCGTGAACAATGATATCCGGGATCTGACCGATGAAAAAAGGAAAAATGTATTTATCATTGATGACAGCCTTTTTAATCGCACCAGCTGTAAGAAAACAGAGCTGGGTTCCAGAGTTTTTGACCATACCGATATGCATTTCAAAAAAGGATTCCGGATGCTTACCTTAAGCTGGAGTGATGGAAATACGCTGCTTCCAGTAAACAGTTGTTTGTTAGCTTCTGTAAAAGATACAAATATTATTGGACCTGTAAAAGATTTCGATAACAGAACACTTGCCGGAAAGAGACGTAAGCTGGCTCAGACAAAAGCACCGGAAGCAATGATGACATTGCTGGATGCTGCTGTTTCTGCAGGTCTGAATGCGGATTATGTTCTTTTTTACTCCTGGTTTTCTAATCCTGCACAGATCACTGCTATCAAAGCCAAAGGTATGGATGTGATCGCTATGATCAAGAAAAGCAACCGAATCAAATATACCTACGGCGGCGAGCAGCTGAACATCAAAGAGATCTATTCCCGAAACAGGAAACGTCGTGGCAGATCAAAGTATCTGCTTTCAGTTGATGTTATGGTAGGAAAAGAGAATCCGATTCCTGCTAAAATCGTCTGTGTAAGGAATAAAGCGAATCGCAAAGACTGGCTTGCTTTTATCTGCACAGATACGAGCCTTTCTGAAGAAGAGATCATCCGTGGAAAGCGGTGACAGATAGAAGTTTTCTTCAAAACCTGTAAATCTATGCTGAACCTGATTGGGGAATGCCATAGTTCATCTTATGATGCGCTGACAGCTCATGTAGCTATCGTGTTTATCAGATATATGTTACTTGCAACAGAGCAGAGGCAGAATGAAGACCAGCGGACATTGGGCGAACTATTCTTTTTCCTTGTCGATGAAATGGCAGATATTACCTTTAATCATTCCATCAGCATCCTTTGGAATGCTTTACTGGCATGCCTTCAAGAGATTTTGAAACTAAGTGATGAACAGTTGACCGCATTTACAACTGATTCTGAGTCCAGACTGCCAGAATATCTGCGTAATGCACTTCATCCACAGGCTGTAATGGCATAAATAATTATTTTGTTAGCTGAAATATTGAATTTTCAAGGTGCAAATCCCATTTTAGGTATGGGAAGTCTTAGTTATAATAATAAACGGAAATCACAGAAAAAACGGCGTAACAGCATTGATACTGCATGAAATGTATCAAAAATTAGAAACTCACCCTAATGTAGAAATTCAATTTTAT
>CAJUBR010000041.1 GCA_910584695.1 uncultured Lachnospiraceae bacterium | reverse complement strand
TCATCACCGATTTTATGATTTACAAAAATATCTCCTGTTTCCAATGTCTGGCTTAATTCCGGATAGTCAGTTAACCGAATGGCGCGCCTCATTACTCTTGCATCTTCTGTTGTTGCATCAATAAAATGATAATATCCGTCTCTCGCAGCTTTATAGATACATACATCAGATACATTCATAATCTTCCTAACAACTTCCAAAGAAGCAACGGCAATTTTTTCCGGATCTAACAAATCCAGTTCCGATACAATATTGTAAATTTTACCGATACTGTCTCCATAATTTATTAACCTGTCTTCAAATACTTTCTTTATTTCAACATTTGTTTTATTCACATCATAAATTAATTCATATTCCTGCTGCAGATCTTCCAGTTCCTCCTGTTTTTCTTTTACCTTCTGCCGATTCATTAAAATCGTATAGGAAATCATGATTGCTATGATAAAATATGCCAAAAATTGAAAAATAACCGGATACTGGGACAAAACGGAAGTAATTCCGATTCCCAGATCCCTCGTTTGAAGATATACATTTCCGCAAGTTGCTAGTATAACAGAAAAAACACTCTGTCCCACACCAAACGAAAGAGCCGTAATCAATATATAAAAGAGCATAAAATCTATATTTGCAAATATCTCCAAAGAGCCAAATTTACTTGTTAAAAGAAAAACAAGTATAAACAATGCAATATTTTCTAACGTCTTTCTTCCGTTTGTTAATATAATTTTAAGATTCTCTTTCTCTTTTTTCCTCTGTTCTTTTCTTTCCCCTTCTTCCGCTATCCTGGCTTTTTCTACCAATTCCTCATAGTTGCCTTCTATAAATTCCGCAATACGTTTCATACCAGAAGGAAGGTCAATGTGCGGGGAATAGAAAAATTCCTGTTCAAATTTTTCACCATCTAAAGAGACTTTTCTCTTTCTTGCCTCTTTTCCAACTAGTTGTGCGGAAATATTATAATCCTTCTTAATCAGCTCCAAAATTTCCCTATCCGTTGTAATTTGGCTTCCTTTTACATGATACACATACTGCTTACATGTTTTCTCCGTCATAAGTTTATAAACGGCATCGACTGCATCGGATACGAAAATAACCATATAAGCACTCATACCACTGAGTGAAATTTTACCCTTCCGTTTTGCATCAAAAAACATTTCTTCAATAGGATTGAGGTTCTCATACAAAAAATGGGATGGTCCAAATACAACCGGCAGCCTCAAAACATTTACATGCATAACATCGTCATCGTAAAGCTTACAAAGAGATTCTCCATTATAAATGGTAAGATGTTTGAATTCCTTTACAACCGGATTGATGTCTTCCGTAACCGGATTTTCATAATCTCCTTCGTATAACTCCATAGTGGAAAGATAAATAAAATGTTTCACCATGTTGGTTTTTGCCCAGATCAGTATATTATTCAAGTCAGCTGTATACTGAGTAAATGTCATATCATTATTCCAGTTGTAAGAATCATTCTGGGCTCCCATAAAAATCACTATATCCGGTTTGATACACTGCATAATATATTTTACTGCCACGCTATCCGGTGAAAATTCAAACACCGTATGGGCAGGAAGTTTATTTGCCTTTTCTTTTGATCTGGCTCCTGCAAGTGTATAAATGTCACATTTCTCTCTATGCAGACGATCAATCAGATGATTCGTCATAAAACCATATTCACCAATTATCAAGACTTTAATAAGAACCACCTCCTTTTTTTCTATTTGCAAATTTATAAATTGTAATAATATCGCGTTTCTTATTGAACGTTTTTACTTGTTTTATAATTTTCCCTCTTCCATAAATATGTCTGTTCAAATGAATCAGCATATACCGGATACGGAAAAATGCTGCCGTAAAGCCGCAGGCTGCACCAAATACAATCCCAAGTCCCGCTAAAGCCGGTGGCAGATTCACAGAAACCAGACTGCCAAGAAATGCACCGATTAAAAATACCGCTCCGACAAAAGCTGCCCCTCTGGCATCATCCAGATAAAACAGATAAATCATAAAGCATTGAACCAGATACAAAATCATATAACCCACAGACATCACCGGATATATTGTTAAAACCAGTCCTCCAATTCCCAGTTTTGGCAAGACAACTAATGCTGCAAGAAATACAATCAGATTAACAATAACCTGAATCTGAATAATATAAATGGTTTCTCTTCGAAGGGTTTCTATCATTTTTTCCTTTGCCTTTATGATATCTTTTCCTCCTGCCCCAATAATCGATTCACAGTATGCCTTATATGCAGTATGGAATTTTGTCTCTACATTCACCACAAAAATCACCAGAATTGAAATATTACTTAACATGGCAAGGTATGTCGCCATATCATAGCTAGGGTCTGAAATGAAGACATTTGCTACGATAATCCTATGGTCAGACAGGAACCAAAATACAAAATTATGAATATAAAGCCCCCATATATAAAAAACGTTTGCCATAATCAGCCATATATCCTTTTTAATATAGAAAAACAATTCTCTAAAATTCTGGCTGTGATGTCTAAAGTTCTTTTTAATAAAAACCAGCAGCAATGTAGCAATTAAAACAAACGCAACTGCCAGACCCAGCAAAATGGCATTTACAATTTTTACATCATACAAATATACACTGATAATCACCACCAAAAGACCAACCGCCAGACTTCCCAGAAAACTATAGGTAATTTTTCCGTATTCTTTTAACACGGTAATAAAAGTCATATAATAAAATGTAAAGGAAAGCCCGGCAAAAAATAAATAGGCTACAAAAACATAATATAAGGGCAGATTTCCAATCGTATACATTGCATAACCAAAGGGAATTCCTAAGACTGCTACACTGATACCAATTAAAAGTCCTCCCGTCTCCACTGACGTAAAAATCGTAGTATACTCTTCTTCATATATCTTATCTGCCATATATCTTGATAAAATAATATTAATAGGAGATGCTAAAATTAGCGAAAATATAAATACATATAAAATAGTAGAAGACAATACCTCTTTTTCCTGATATGCCATTTCAATATAAGGTGGCAGCATATACATAATATTTAACGCAATGATTACAATAATGGTAGGTCCAATCGTAACCGCTGTTGCATGAATCCCGCCAAACAAAGTACTGAATACACTTTCCTTTTTAAATAACTTTTTTAATTCAAAGCCAATTCCTGCCATCTTTCTCTCTACCTTCTATCTTTGTATTGTTCATATAATTCGCGATATGTCTTAGTAACCATTTCGTTCTGATAAAATGCTTTTACCCGGAGCTTTCCGGTATATCCCATCTCTGCTCGTAACGTCTCATCCTCTGCCAGTGTGATAATGGCTTTTGCAATCTTATCAATATTCATGACAGGAACAATAATCCCGCTCTTTCCCAGCCTGTCTTTGTCTCCTCCATATAACAATTCTTTACATCCGCCTACATCTGTTGCGATACATGGTTTCGAAGCTGCCATAGCCTCCAGAATAGACAACGGCTGTCCTTCTGAAATACTTGTTAAAATGGTCATATCCATTTTTCCCAGATATTCTTTTACATTTACCCTGCCGGTAAACACAATATGATCTACCTGAAAATTCCGGATAAATTCCTGACATTCTTCATAATACTCCGGATTCTCATCTGTCGGTCCCATAATATATAATTTCAGATTTGGAACTTTGGCCTGAGCTAAAGCAAAGGCATTAATCAAAGTTTTTACATCCTTAATCGGGACAACACGAAGCACGGCTCCTATATTTATATAGGAATCATCTTCTTCCTTTCCCGGAATATCCTCAAATTGTTCCGCATATACTCCATTGGAAATCACCCTCGTTTTATCCGGCGGACAGCCCAATTCCAACTGGATTTTCCTTGATGATTGAAACAGGGAAATTACCTGTGATGCACAATGATAAATACAATCCGATAACATATAAAAGTAATTAATCCATAGATCCTTAAAAATCCCCTGTGTCCAGTCTACCTTAATAATCTCCTCTTCTCTTTCCCTCGTATAGATGCCATGCTCCGTTAAAATCACCGGTTTATTGTATAAATAATGTCCTTTGCAGGCCAGTATTCCCGCATATCCGGTGGATACGGCATGGTAACAGTCCGCTTCTGCTACCGGAACCTTCAAAATAGTAAATAACGGAAGATACAACGAACGTACACTCCATAGAAAATCCGTAAATACACACTGCGGATATTTCTCAATATACAAATCCTGAACAATCCCAAAAAAATCCTCTCCCATTAATATATCATTCACGGAGATATCCTGGTTATCAAAGTATTGAAATATTCCTTGCCAATCTATGCTTTCTCCAAATAGCAACCGCCTGAAACAATCCTTTTCCTTATGATTCATTTTTGTTTTTTTCCGGAAGAAACTTACCACATCGTCATCGTTTAGATATGCTTCCCTGATTTCCAACACATTCGGCGGCATTTTGTATTTAAACTGACCACTTTGTTCTCTGTCCGGCAAAAGGGAATAAATTGAAAAATCAAGATCCCTGCTAGCCTCTAGAAGCATCTGCACCCAACTTGATACACCGCCCACCACATACGGATAACATCCTTCCACAAACATTGCTATTTTCACGTTTACACCTCATTTTGTGTTTTTTCTGTATTTTCTCTAAGACGGACGGTAATATCATCCTTTTCTACTTCTATTAAATAAGCACCGTCACCTGTCTTTGTCACCTCATAATCATCACCTGGCAGCACTGTTTTTTCTGTCCTTATCATATAATAACATACATCATGAAAATTCTCTGTTTTTATTTTTATTTCGTTTTCATTTTTTTCTATTACCGGATGAATAAAAAGATATCTCTTATAGCGTTCCCCTGCCTGTGAAACGGTCATGGCATCCATCCAGTCCGTATTTTTATATAGATCATACATCATCTTAGATAATTCTAAAGAGTAGGCAGACCATTCATATTCCATATCATCGGCATTTTTCCCCATTATTTCAGACATATCCAGATTATGTGTTGCAAGTCCCTGTCCGGAAACGTTGCTCTGCATTTTAAAAATCTCATTTTCTCTTCTCCTATGCCCTGAACTAATATACGGTACCTCCCATTCTTTATCCGAAAAACTGTCATCAATCTCGTAAGACCGCTTACGTATCAGTTCTGCCAAATACTCATAGTTCCATTGATACTTTTCCTCAACTGGATGATTTAATCTTGTACTGAATATCAACGTATTGGATTCTCCCAGTTTAACAATGGAAGGCCATACAATATCACGGATAAACATATTAGTATCTCTGCTATATAAATCCTTTATTTTATCTTCATAAGGATTATCCAATTCCGGAAACGAATCTAAAAGATTGGCTTTTGCATTGATTACCGGATAAACAAATGTATCCTCCTTTAGGGAAAGAATTCCGGTAAAAATCCCCATACTGCCTTCCCCTGAAAGAAAATCACCATTGACTACATAAAAGCAGCCGTTTCCATATCGCTTTTCCCAAATTAGAGGAATCAAATCTCTTTGTTTTGTCGCATCCTGCGTTTTTTCTACTGCAAGTTTTTTACATCTTGCATCTATATGAATATCGGAAACCTCCAGTTCCAAATTATCATAATATACCATACCCTGAATAAATAATCCCTCAAAAATCATAAGTCCGTCGATTTTCTTAGGAGCTTCCTGCTTCAAGATTCCGATCATTTTATTGTATTCCCCTGTATCTTCAGACATAATATCTGTAAATATCAGTGTTTTTCCCTGTTTCTCAGCATACTGGATTAATAAATCCTTATTGCCTACTTCCTCCCAGTTTGCAGCAGTGATCACGATTGTCTTAATCTTTGCTGCCTGCTGCTCACTGATCTGATCTACAGTGGAAAATACGGCATATTCCTTTTTCAGATTAGAAATCATCCGAACCATATTCTGTGTTTTTTTACTCATTTCCTGATTTCCGCATATCACGGCAAATACCGGTTCCTCCGATCGGTATTCTTCTTCCACCGAATAATTTTCCGGCAGCTCGATCGGATCCAGCGTATTATAAATTCCCAGATTCGTAGACAAACTTCCCGAAAATATTAAATAAAAAATCATGATTGCGAAAAAAGACAGCATCATAGATATATAATCTGATATCTTAAGCATATTCTCACCTTCAATACTATATTAAGTGCCCCATTTACCGCTTAACGGTTACAAAGCTTTCTTCCGCCTGCCATTCTTACCAGCTTAAACTAATTTATAATGGTATATATGTCAGGATTCTCATTCCGGGCTCTCCGCATACAACTGATTTGATGTGACAACAATCCGAAACAAAACAGTTGAACTCCAAACAAAATCAATACTGCCGCCAACACCGGCAAACCGGCATTCCACATCAATGCACGGACAATGCCGTAGGACGCACCTGCCAAAACCATGATAGTACCGAGACCTCCAAACACCCTCATAGGATGAAATAATAAAATAATATTTAAAATCAGTCCCATCGTCCTGAAACCGTCCCGCATTTGTTTTACAGAACTTTTTCCTACTCTCTTTCTTGCCGTAATCGGTACTTCACTGCCAATATAATCCTCCTCCTGCATCAACATGGTGGTAACGGTAGATGCACCAAAACGCTTTGGCAAAAAGGAAAGGTATTTCAGTAATACACCTCGTTTAAATCCACGAAGACCGGAATTAAAATCCGTCACCTGCCGATGTGAAGTAATCCGCAAAAACAAACGCAATACTGCCATTCCTAAAATTCTTGATTTGTCTACGTAAGAATCCTTCCCACGGACACCAATACAATAATCCAGATTATTCCTTTTTATCTCATTCACTACTTTCTCCAAATCTTCCGGACGATGCTGTCCATCTGAATCATACCAGACGATAATTTCTCCTCTCGAGTTTCGGACTCCTGTCTTTATGGCCGTTCCATACCCTCTGTTTTCATTGTGACCAATTAATTTCACTTCTGGAAAACTACATACAATATCTGCTGTATTATCAGTCGAGCCGTCATCAATCACAATTATTTCAGTCTCATTCATATCCACATACGCAATTAATTCCTTTAACGTCTCTGCAATCCCTGTACTCTCATTATAAGCCGGAATAATAATACTCACTTTTTTATTTTCTCTTGTCATTTGTCTCTCTCTTCTCTCTTTAATGAAATATTGGTTTTTCTTACCAGTGCTTTTCCCATCTTGACCCCCACATAGCACGGTTTAAAAGCAAACAATATCTTTCCTTTCCAGTTTAAATGCTTTTTTAAATAGGAAAAATATTCAAAAAAGTACTTTCCGTAATAGTCCACCTGCCATGGTTTTGATTTTCCCATATAATGAACAATTACAGGATCTTTCACATCTTTTTTCCCCAATATATGCATAAGCATTCCACCAACACTTCCATAACCTGTATTATAATTGTATATACGTTCTCCTAACTTTATGTCATTTTTAAAATAAACATTAATCACATCCTGATCAGGGAAAGAAACCACACTGCTGTATTGTTCCAAAATACAAATAAAATCTTTGAGTATAAAATTTTCCCGCATCTTTTTCAAATTAAATAATAATACACCTGAATTGATATAGGAATCTTCTTTTGTAAATCCGATTGCTTCTTTTTTATCCACAAGCATGTGATTAATGGCATAGTCCTCCATGCCTATTATCGTCTTTCCCGAAAAATCCATTTCGTATAGCGGAAAAACAGGTCCCCTAATCAAAATATCCGGGTCCAGATATAATACTCGTTCCTCCTTTTCCGGCAGAAGTTCACTGCAAAGAAGCCGATAATACATTTCCTTTGTAAAATAGCGAAAAACAGGTGCCTCACCAAAAACGTTATTTTCAACATAAATTGGAATAAAACAGCTCCCCTGCTTTTGAATATATGTATCAAGCCGTCTTCTGTTCTCCTTTGAAACATCCGAATAAAACATATAAATATTCATCGTTTTTTTCTCATGATAAAATAAGGATTCCAACATAATAAACAACGGTTTTATATAATTGTCATTCAAAGTCACTAATATATTCATAATTCAAGCCTCTCATCTAGCATACTATCAAATTAAATAATATAAAAGTCCCTATTCCGTCAGTTCTAATAAATCTTCCCATTTTGCAAGAATTCTTTCTATATCAAAACGCTTTGTAGATTCTTGAGCCTTCTCTCCCATACGTTTTCGCAGTTCTTCAGATTCCATCAGAATACGCATCTTATCGGCAAATGCTTGATAATCCCCGGTTGAAATTAAAAATCCATTCTCTCCATTCGTAATGATATCTCTTGGTCCCGCCTTACAGGCAAAACTGACAACCGGTTTTTTATATGCCATAGCTTCAATTAGTACCATACCAAAGCCTTCATTTCTGGAAGGAAGTACAAAAAAAGCTGATTTTTCATAATAAGACTCTATATCTGCAACACAGCCAATAAAATCCACTGATTTTAGTTCTTTCTCCCCCTTACTCCTAAGCAGGGCTTCTTTCTCTTCTCCGTCCCCTGCAATTACCAATTTCCAATCTGGAAAATCTTTTTCTAAAAGTGCCCAGCTTTGCAGTAAATAATCAAATCCCTTTGCTTTTGTTAATCTTCCTGCTGCAAAAACCATTTTTGTTTCTGTTGTACTACCCACTACCCCTTCATAAGTATTGGGATTATAAATCTGGCACAAACGGCCATGGATATTTAAATGATCACGGTAATAGGATTCGTCTTCCTTTGACAAAACCAATACCACATCGGAAAATCTTGCTGCCATCCGCATAGCAAGCCTGCGGATTCTGTTATTTTTCCGAAATTGATAATAGTAATTAAAATGTTCCCATGAAATACGCCTAAGCTCCGGCAGACACCATTTTACTGGCAGACTGTAGAATGTCAAAATCAAATCCACGTCAATCAATACTGTAATTTGTTCCTTCTTAACAATCTGATAAAGAGACACAATGTTTTTCAGATTCTGTCCGACTCCCTTCGGATATTTTGCTGCAAGCCGGTATCTCCTTATCTGTTTATTTAGCGGAAATGCAAGCTCCTTTTTCCCCCACATACTGATGACGACAATTTGATATCCTCTTTGGTTCAGTCCGTTTGCGATTAGCTGAAGTACTCTTTCCGTACCCCCTGTATGGCTCATGTTACCTATTACAAAACCGATTTTCATATGACTGTTCCTCCTGACAGGCTCCAAAATTAGGTATACAATCAGGGTTCGTTTCTTGTGTTCAACTGTATACACTGCATATACTATATTAAAATAGGAATCCCTATATTGTCAATAGCATATTTTGCCTTTCCATGTCAACAACTCCCTTTAAAATCTTTTGTTGCCAAAATAGGATTGCTGTAACATTTTTTAGTCAATAACCCCGCAGCAAGCTACGGGGCATCAAACTTCCAATGCAGCAGAGCTGCAGGGTATTTGACCCTTGCAACATTTGTCAAATGGACATGCAAGCATGTCCGCTTGACTCATTGCTCGCAGGAATAAACCATTCCGGCTCATACACCAGATCATACTAACAAACATCCTGTTCCTCTTTTATATAACGATTGCTGATAAAATGCTCAAATTCTTCATACGGATAAATCTCCCCGCCTTTTATCATGTCTGTTTCCCTTACTTTCAAAAAATCTACAATGCTAATATTTTTATATCCACAATCCTGACACTGAAAAACATGAAGATAGCATGCCCTGTTACCGCTTGGAATCTGGGAATCATCCGCAATAGGCTTCGCATTTCGAATATAATATTCTGCACTTTCCTCATGTTCGTCATCAAAATAAACAGGAATCAGGTATAAAAAGGATTCTACCGCCGTCATGATTCCTTTACATTTTTTACATTTTTGAGTTTCTGTATTAGTATGCCGAATAATAAAAACCAAGATCAACCTGCCAAAAAACACACATAGCACACTCAAAACAATTATTACAAATAATATATTATAAATTATATCCTTCCCCATGCTGTATCACCTGTTTCTTTTGTTATCGCATTCCTTTTGCAGTATGTAGCTGCATTCCTCCACCACCATACTATGCATCCTTTTCCATTATGGCATTTTTTGTATTTTGCAAAATCTCACAATAAGCATCTGCTTTTGAAATCGCAGTCAAAACTTCAGAGGATTCCATACTGTACACCTGATTTGACGTAAAGGTTGGAATTTTCACTCTCTTACCATTATAAACGAATTCAAAACATACATAACTGGTTCCACCTAAAGGCCCCTTTATATAATGGGTACGGATTTTTGAAATATCCTTAGCGGAAATCATCTGAAATTCAAAGGGATTCTGGTTTGAAACATAAGCAATTCTTCCTGTTGCTTCATCAATTCTTATAATTGCACCAGAAGAATAGAACGTACTATACTCTCTAAAATCCTTTTCCTTTGAATTCTTTTCCATGGTCTTTTCCGCAAAATGCTGTGTAATCGCACTTGAAAGTCCCAGATAAACACATCCTCCAAAGAAAAAAACAATTCCTCCCATACTGACAGCACCATGCAGTAAATCCTCTGCTCCCATACAAGCGGTGATAATCAGCCCTGCAATAAAACTGATTGCCAGTAATACTGCCAGCTCCGTTAAAATAAATGTCATGCTAAACTTTTTCATTTGTTTTCTCCTTTTCTTACTAATATACAATTTGAATATAGCAGACATATATTAACATATTTCGAGCATATTTTCAAAAAATATGGTGCCTTGGCTTTAGATTTTGGAATATAATAATCCATTAGGCAAAGATTCTCTAAGTTTATTCCCCTTCATTTAAACGGCTTAAACGGATTGCCTGATCGGCTGCAATAAGGCTGTCGATAATCTCATCCAGATCACCATCCATAACCTGATCAAGCTTATGCAGCGTAAGCTTAATACGGTGATCCGTCACCCGCCCCTGAGGAAAATTATAAGTACGGATTTTTTCTGAACGGTCTCCCGTTCCTACCTGGCTTTTACGAAGCTCTGCTTCTGCATCATGAGCCTTTTGCAGTTCCATATCATATAACTTTGCACGTAATACCTTTAAGGCTTTATCTTTATTCTTAAGCTGGGATTTCTCATCCTGACAGGAAATAACAATACCTGTAGGAATATGCGTCAGACGAACTGCAGAATCTGTTGTATTAACGCACTGTCCGCCATTTCCCGATGCACGAAACACATCAAATCTACAGTCATTCATATCCAGTTCAAAATCCACTTCCTCCGCTTCGGGCATAATTGCAACAGTCATCGTAGAAGTATGAATTCTTCCACCGGATTCTGTTTCCGGAACACGCTGTACCCGATGTACCCCGCTCTCGTATTTTAACCTTGAAAATGCTCCCTTGCCGTTAATCATAAAAGAACATTCTTTAAAGCCTCCAATACCGTTTTCATTTAAGCTGATTAACTCCGTTTTCCAATGCATCCTATCAGCATACTTCTGATACATACGGAATATTTCTGCGGCAAATAAGGCGGATTCATCCCCGCCTGCACCGGCACGTAATTCAACCACCACGTTTTTTTCATCATTTGGATCCTTTGGAAGCAGCAATATCTTCAGTTCATTTTCAATGCGTTCCACTGCTGTCTTGGAGTCATTTAATTCCTCCTTTGCAAGTTCCCGCATTTCTTCATCCTTTTCTTCTTCCAGTATTGCCAGACTATCCTCAATTGCCTGCTTTGCTGCCAGATACTCTTTATATTTATCGGCAATCGGTGCAAGATCACTTTGTTCCTTCATAAGTGCCGTATACTGCTCCTGATTATTTAGCACATCCGGATCACTTAATAATTCCAATACCGATTCATATCGTGCTAATATATCTTCTAATTTATCAAACATCTTTCATTCCTCTCTTTTCCTGAAATAATTAGGTAATTGCGATACTTTTTATTTTCAAAATATTGTGAGGCGGTCGGTAACGAAAACAAAGTTTCGCAATTGCCTACCTTAAATAATACAATGAACAATACGTATATGTGCACCGCTACAAATGTCCATACACAACACGGTCAAGACCGGCATAATCTTTTTGCACCGTTACATCCAAAAATCCCCTTTTTTCCATCAGCATCCTTACCTCATCTGCCTGATCATATCCAATCTCAAACATAAGCCATCCCTTAGAACATAGCTGCTCTGGAGATTCATCGATAATCCTCCTGTAAAAATCCAGTCCGTCATTTCCTCCGTCTAATGCCTTCATCGGTTCATATTCTTTTACTTCCGGCATAAGTGTATCAATGATACCATGCTTTATATAAGGTGGATTACTGACAATCATATGCACCCTGCCAGTAAAAGCTTCAAATAAATTACTGCAAATCACTTCCGCCTTTAATTCATATCTGGATAAATTTTTCTGTGTAACTGCCAAGGCTTCTCTCGATATATCTGACAATACAAGCCCTATATTCGGATGATAAAGTTTAAGGGATATACCGATACATCCCGAACCGCAGCACAAATCCAGTACCCTTATATCAGAACAGTCATTAAAATGCTGTTCGAATACCCTATTTGCACATTCCACTAAAACTTCTGTATCATTTCTCGGTATCAGCACATTTTCATCCACATGGAACGTATAGTCCATAAAATGTGCATATCCCAGTAAATATTGTAACGGGTAATGGGTACAGCGTTTCTCAATCCATTCCATATACTGCTGTTCCTTGTCTGCTTCGACTTCCATATTACCATTCATCAACATATACATGTAATTACATCCAAGAACTTCTTCTAAAAGAATTTTACGCTCATACTTTGCATATTCATTTCCGCTTTTTTCTAATTTTTCTTTTCCAAGAATCAGTAACTCCTGAATAGTTGCCATACTTTAATCCTCAAAAAAACTCTTTTCAAAATCCGAAATATTATCTATCTCATCATCCGGCTCCGTAATCCCTGATTCTCTATATGCATCAGAGGTTTCCTTGTCATAACGCACTTCTTCCTCTAAATCCTCCCCTGTATTTTCATTTTCTTCCGAATCTTCTTCCATCCCAATCCCCTGAGTCTCGTTTACAGCTTTGACATATGCTTTTCCATAGAGAACTGCTTCTACTGAAATAATGGCAACCTGAATCATTTCCTCATCCGGTTCTTTTGTCGTTATTTTCTGAATCCACATACCCGGCTTACTGAGGATATCAAAAAATGCACTGTCACTTCGTCCTGCTAACCGGATAAATTCATAGGACAGACTTGCTACAACGGGAACCAATATCAGCCTTAATACAAAACGAAGCCACATCTGCCGGGCTGTAATAAACATAAACACAAAAATACTAATGACCATTACAACAAACAAAAAACTGGTTCCACAGCGTTTGTGATAACGGCTATGTTTTGCCACATTCTCCGGTGTCAGTTCATCTCCCGACTCATAACAGTTAATCGTTTTATGCTCTGCACCATGGTACATAAATACCCGTTTAATATCCTCCATTTGGGAGATCAGCAAAACATAAATAATGAAAATAGTAAGGCGAATGACCCCCTCGATCAAAGCTAAAAGGATGTGACTTTTCACCCACCGTCCCACCAACTGGGCAATCCCTGTCGGCAGCATCAAAAATAACGCAGCTGCAATCACAATAGACAGAAAAACGGTAAAGCCAAGTAAAGCACTCTCTGCCTTCTCCTTAAAAATCTTTTTAAAAACCTTATCCGTCTTTGTCTCCGTTTCCTCTTCTTCATAAAATGAAGAGGAATAGGTAAGCGTTTTCATTCCAAGTACCATAGACTCTATAAAATTAACAATTCCCCGAACAAACGGTACTTTACAAAATGTATGCTTGTCACCATAAGACTGGTATTTATTTAATTTTACTTCTATTTTGTGATCCGGTTTTCTGACTGCTACGGAATAACTATCCGTTCCCTTCATCATAACACCTTCCATCACAGCCTGTCCCCCAAGCGTTCCCTTTGGTAATCTTTCTTCCATGTATTATAACCTCTATTCTTTTCTAATAAAACGCAAAAAGGCTGAGATTATTCAATCTCAACCTAGAAACGTTACTAATTAGCCTGATTAACTCCGTACTTACGATTGAATTTATCAATACGACCGCGAGCCTGTGCAGCCTTCTGCTGACCTGTATAGAAAGAATGACACTTCGAACAAATCTCTACATGTATCTCTTCCTTGGTCGAGCCCGTTACGAACTCATTACCACAGTTACAAACAACTTTTGCCTGATAATAATTTGGATGAATTCCTTCTTTCATTGATATACACCTCTCTAAATATATTGGCAGATTCCAACCCGCCCAAATAACTTCTATAGTCTACCATATCACAAAAATAAATGCAAGCAGTTTTTTAGAGTTTCTATTTTCTTAATAATGAACGCTTTATCAGACTCAAAAATTCCTGATTATTCTTGGTACGGAGGAACAGTCTGAGAACTTCTTCAACAGACTCTTCCGAACGGTTACCAGAGAACTCTTTATGCATTGCATATACAGCCTCCTGCTCCAACGGTGTCAAAAGCAGATCGTCTCTTCTTGTACCGGACTTTGCAATATCAATAGCCGGAAAAATTCGTTTTTCAGAAAGTCTGCGGTCAAGAACAAGTTCCATATTACCGGTTCCTTTGAATTCCTCGAATACGACATCATCCATCTTAGAGCCTGTCTCAACTAAAGCGGTAGCAAGTACCGTTAAGGAACCGCCTTCCCTCATATTTCTGGCGGCACCAAAAAATTTCTTTGGCATATGAAGTGCTGCCGGGTCTAAACCACCTGTTAAGGTTCTTCCACTTGGAGGAACCGTAAGATTATAAGCCCTTGCCAATCGTGTAATGGAATCTAGCAAAATGACAACATCTTCTCCATGCTCTACTAATCTCTTTGCTCGCTCCAATACCATTTCAGAAACTCTTTTATGATGTTCTGGAAGTTCATCAAATGTAGAATAGATCACTTCAACATTAGAACCTTCGATCGTCTCACGAATATCTGTAACCTCTTCAGGCCTTTCATCAATCAAAAGCACAATTAAATGCATGTTCTTATAGGTACGGCTGATACTTACAGCAATCTGCTTAAGCAGGGTTGTTTTACCTGCTTTCGGCGGTGCAACAATCATACCTCTTTGCCCTTTGCCGATTGGAGCAAGCAAATCCATAATCCGCATAGAAATACCACGTGCATGCTCATTTTCCAATTTGATTCTCTCATCCGGAAAAACAGGTGTCAGCTCTTCAAAACTCTTACGACGCATAGCTTCCTCTACCGGATATTCGTTCACTGTCTTAATATACAATAAGGCCGCAAATTTTTCTTTCTCGGTCTTGATTTTTGTATTTCCGATTATGATATCACCGGTCTTTAAATTAAACCGTTTGATCTGGGCCGGTGATACATAAATATCATTCTCACCCGGAAGATAATTTTCACAACGGATAAATCCAAATCCATCCGACATAACCTCGAGAATACCATTTGCTTCTCTGCCGCTATCAAGATTCATATCAATTGCATCTGTCCGATTATTCGTCCAGGGATTCTCGTTCTCTTTCTTTCCCTCTTGTTCCTTCCGAAACTCTGTATTTTTTCTGTCCGGATTCTCTTTTAACTCTGTCATATCTTTTCGAATTTTCTTTTCCGGTACTGCTTTATCTCTTTCTTTCTTCACTTTGGAATTTTCTTTCTTTACCAATTCCTTCTCTGCCTTCTGGTGTCCTTTCACTGCTTTCAAAAGATCTGCAAGCTCCCCCTTTTTCATTGCAGAGATTCCTTTAATTCCTAACTCCTTTGCCACACTTCTCAGTTCCTGCAAAGTCATTTCATCAAAATTCATATAATCTCCTTTCCCTATTCCCATTATAATAACGGGACACGTTTTTCTGAATTTTCTCCTATCTATAAAACATTCTCCCAACCACTCCGGTCATAAAAACATGCATAAAATGATACTCTTTTTTAAGAATATCATCAACGATTCCAAATGATAAATTATAAAACCTGGGTAAAATCCGAATACAGATATAGATGATTTTTTACTAACTTGATTATAACATACTTTTTCGGATTGTAAACCCTAAAGTAAGGATTTATAAATGATTCTTCAGACAAGATTTTTGAATCTCCTCAACAATAAGCAAAACAACGACAAACAGCAAATATTCCACACCTAATGTTCGTCTGATCATTTATTAAAAAACTGGTTATTCATAGGAAAAACCAAAATTTTACTAGCAATTGTGTTATTATACATTTACTAAAAAATACGAGGAGTGATTATAAATGAGTAACATTTCAATTGATTACGATGTATTATTAAAAGAATCTAATAACATTAATGCATTACAAAAAGAGTTGCTGCATAGAAAACAAAAAGTTGAGAGCATTCAAGTTCAATTTCTCAAATGAGTACTTATCATAACATCAATGCAACATTTAAAACCATTATTTCTGATTTAGAAACAGAAACAAATAATACAAAAAAATTAGGAAACGCATTAAATCTTATTAGTATATACTATAAAAATGCAGAAAAGAACATTTGTAACAATCCAGCAAATAAATCTATATCAAACAGGTGCATCAGCAGATGGCACAGCTTATGTAGCAGTTTATCCTGGCATGGAAAGTATAAATGATGCAGAAGGATTCGATACAGATATAGGTGGCAGCATAGGAGAAGGATTTGTAGGCAGTGCCGGTATTCTCTCTGCAGGCGAAGGAAATGAAATGGAACCAGTAGGTGGTTACGCAGAAATTGGTATAGGCGGAGAAGCAACAGCTTTAGAAAGAAATGTTTCAATGTCTGAAACAGCTCCCACTATACCGTTAGGTAATATATATACAAATAATGTAGATACAATTACAAATGCTTGGAATCTTTCATATAATGCATGGAAGTATATATATCAAAAAGTCAACTAGTCAATACCCCCCGCGGCATTCGTCAACTGTCCACATAATTACAATCCCTTGACTCATCGCTTGCGGGAATAAAAATATATTTAGGAGGCGTATCAGTATGATTGATTATATTATTATATTCGGATTTGGGATTATCATTTTATTTTTGTGGTGCGGGTTATGTATTTTTAAATACAAAAAGTGGAGCAATAAAAGAAAAAATGCAGAAAACGCTTATCCGTCCAGGTCATTGATATATTAGCAAAAAAGACGAAACGCGGCAGCATAGTTTACAAACCAATATTTGCTGAAATAGATGGAAATTGTAACTATATTATTGATTCCGCTTTTTATTCTTCACTCGTTTCGCTTGAAGTCGGACAATGTATTGTATTACTTGTTAATCCAGAAAACCCAAAGGAATTTTTATACGAAGACAATACATATAACAAGGGAATCATCACTGATATTTTGTGTTGCTGCCTTCCCATCATATTTTTGCTAGGCATACTTTTAACACTTATCTAGTACAGCGTGCTGTATCAGGCAACAGAGTTTTGAAAAGAGGGGTTATTCGTGCCCGGCAACAAAAGACGGAGCTGTTACACATTTTCATTATAAAAACAGGAAAGAATCTTGCATATCATACCTTTAAATGGTAAGATAGATGCAGACTTTCACTCTTATTTCATAAGATTAAGCGTGTTACTGCCTTTGCGGTAGTCTTATAATTTATACAATAAAGGATGGATCAAAATGGATGTTTATGAAAAATCATTAAAATTACACGAAGAATGGGCCGGCAAAATGAGCACCGTACCAAAATGTCAGGTAAAATCCCGGGAAGACTTATCTTTAGCCTATACACCGGGTGTTGCTGAACCCTGCAGAAAAATTGCCCAAAATCCTTCTGATGTATATAAGTATACCCAAAAGGGCAATACCGTTGCAGTTGTATCCGATGGCAGTGCAGTGCTTGGTCTCGGCAATATCGGTGCATCAGCCGCTATGCCTGTAATGGAGGGAAAAGCTGTATTATTTAAAGCCTTCGGTGATGTAAATGCGGTTCCCATCTGTTTAGATACACAGGATACTGACGAAATTATCGAAACTGTTATAAGAATCGCCCCTGCCTTTGGCGGAATTAATCTGGAAGACATTTCCGCACCACGCTGCTTTGAAATCGAACGTCGTCTTAACGAGGCTTTGGATATCCCGGTCTTCCATGATGACCAGCATGGTACTGCAATTGTCGTACTTTCCGGTATCATAAATTCCCTCCGCATTACCGGTAAGAAAAAAGAGAATTGCAAAGTTGTCGTAAATGGTGCAGGTTCTGCCGGTATCGCCATAACAAAACTGCTTCTTACTTATGGCTTTGAAGATGTTACTATGTGTGACCGCAACGGAATTCTTCACAACAATTACGAGGGGCTTAACTGGATGCAGCAGGAAATGGTCAGTCTGACCAACCTGGAGCATAAGACCGGCACACTTAAAGATGCACTGGTCGGTGCCGATATCTTTGTGGGAGTTTCTGCACCCGGCATCGTTACGGCAGATATGGTCAAATCCATGAACAAAGATTCCATTCTTTTTGCCATGGCAAATCCAACTCCCGAAATCATGCCGGATATTGCAAAAGCTGCAGGAGCAAGAATCGTCGGAACCGGACGTTCCGATTTTCCAAATCAGGTCAACAACGTAGTGGCATTCCCCGGTATTTTCAAAGGTGCTTTGGAAGGTCATGCTTCAATTATTACAGAGGAAATGAAACTTGCTGCCGCAAATGCAATTGCCGGCTTAGTTTCCGATGCAGAACTAGCAGATGACTTCATCATGCCGGAAGCATTTGACCCACGGGTGGCAGATGCTGTCAGTGAAGCTGTAAAGTCCCATATCATACACTAGTATAAGCAACAATAGATAACTGGCTATCTATCGCAAAATATTTTTCATATACAAAGCGGAGAATTGGGGCATAATGGGTCTTTCACCGAGTAGCGACAATAAAGGAATATAGTTATACCAATGATTACAATATAAGGAGGTGTACTTATGAAAAACGAAGGATTGATTCAATATAAATTAATGATATTATATATGTTAGACCGGGTAGATTTTCCACTAACCGGCTCCCAGATTTCACAGTTTCTTTTAGATAAGTACACAAATTACTTTAATCTTCAAATTGCTCTAAACGAACTGGTTGAAAGTGATTTTATCAAACCAACCTCAGCACGAAACCATTCTCTTTATGAAATTACGGAACAGGGAAAAGAGGCTGTTGAATTATTTGAGTTCCAGATATCTGATACCATAAAAATGGATATATTAAACTATTTAAAGGAACAAAAGATTGAACTTCGTAACGAGTCTGCAATCTCCGCCGACTACTATCCGTCTAATAATGAATATATCGCACAATGCAGTATTAAAGAAAAAAACCAGACATTATTAGAAATCAAGCTCACTGTCCCTACTCAGGAACAGGCAGTCCACATCTGCGATTCCTGGAGGGACAAGAGTGAAGAAATATACCAATACCTGATTACAGAGGTTTGGCAGGAGCCTTCATGATTTCTTCAATATAATCCAGTATTTCATCCCTTCCCTGTTTAGAAAGTGCCGAATATGGAAAAATGATATCCTCTTTTGACATTTCCAGCTTTGTACGGATGATTTTTAGATTTTTAGGAAGTTGTGAACGTTTGATCTTGTCAAGTTTCGTTGCAATAATAACCGGAACAAAACCATTATGCAAAATCCAGTCATACATGATCTTGTCATTTTCCGAAGGCTCATGTCTTATATCAATCAATAAAAACACCACCGTCAGAGTCGGTGAGGAATGAAGGTATTTTTCAATCATCTTTCCCCATTTTTCACGTTCTTTCACTGATACTTTTGCATAGCCATAGCCCGGCAGATCCACAAAATAGAACATGTTATTAATTCTATAAAAATTAATCGTCTGCGTTTTTCCCGGCTGGGATGACGTTCGTGCCAACGCTTTACGGTTTAATAAACCATTGATCAATGAAGATTTCCCTACGTTGGATTTGCCGGCAAAAGCAATTTCAACTTCTTCATGCCGGGGCAGTTTACTCGTCACACCACAAACCGTTTCAAGTTCAGCACTCTTTATAATCATACGCTCGCCTTCTTTCCTTTATTTTTCTTTCAGCGAAAATGGTTTCTTTACAACCCCATTCTCTATTACTTCCCTCATATCGGAGACAAAAAGAATCTCCATTCCCTCCGTGATTTCCTCTTCTAATTCCTCAACATTTTTCCGGTTCCCAACAGGAACAAAAACTTTTGTCATACCATCCCGTTTTGCTGCTAACAATTTTTCCTTCAATCCGCCAATCGAAAGCACCTTTCCTCTTAATGAGATTTCTCCTGTCATGGCAAGTCTGCCGTTTACCGGTTTGTTCAGTAATGCCGAATAAATCGCCAATGCCATTGTAATTCCCGCCGAAGGTCCGTCTTTTGGTGTGGCTCCCTCTGGAACATGAACATGCACAATATGTTTTTCAAAAAATCCTTCGGATAATTTTTTAATCTCCGGCAATGTTCTGACAAAAGATAGTGCAATCTGTGCGGATTCCTTCATAACCTCTCCCAGATTACCTGTCAGGATTAGATTGCCCTTTCCCTCCATAAGATTTACCTCAACCATCAGAGTATCTCCGCCTACTTTTGTCCATGCCAGTCCTGTTACCACTCCGATCTTGTCTTCATGCTTTTGGATATCCGTGCCATATTTCTCTACCCCCAGCAGTTCCCGTAATTTCTTCGGTGTTACCCTGAGTGATTTAAACTCCTCTGTCACAATCCCCCTTGCCGCCTTTTGCATCAGCGTATTTAGCTTCCGCTCCAGATTCCGTACACCGGCTTCCCTCGTATAATTCTGTATTAATTTGTAAACGGCTTCATCTGTGATTTTAAACTGACTTCGCTTTAATCCATTTTTCTTAAGCTGTTTGTCCAAAAGATATAATTTTGCAATATGGAATTTCTCATTTTCCGTATAGCTGTTTACTTCTATCATTTCCATACGGTCACGAAGCGGCTCCGGTATGGCAGCGGCATCATTGGCTGTAGCAATAAATAAAACATTACTTAAATCCACTGGTACTTCGAAGTAGTGGTCCATAAAGTGAATATTCTGCTCCCCATCCAATACCTCTAACAGTGCAGAAGAAACATCCCCTTTATAGTCACTACTGGTTTTATCAATTTCATCTAGCAGAATAAGAGGATTATTCACACCTGTTTTGGTAATTGCCGTAACAATTCTTCCCGGCATTGCCCCGATATACGTCTTTCGGTGTCCCCTAATTTCTGCCTCATCCCGAACTCCACCCAGTGCAATCCTTCCATATTCTTTATGTAATGCCGCTGCGACAGATTTGGCAATTGAAGTCTTTCCGGTTCCCGGCGGACCTACAAGACAAATGATAGGAGCATCCTTTCTGCCGCTTAGGTTTCGAACAGCAAGATAATCCATAATACATTCTTTGATACTCTTCAAACCATAATGGTCTTTTTCCAGCCGAAGCTCTGCTTTTTTCAAATCACTATTTTCTCTTTTTTCCATACTCCATGGATATTCCAAAACGGTCTCAATATAGTTCCGAATCACCGCACTTTCTGATGAGGAATAAGATAGGCTGCAAAATCTCTTAATTTCCTTTTCTAACTTTTCTCTTACTTCCTCAGGAGGATTGACCTCATCTAGCCGGTTCAGGTAATGTTCTCCTTCTTCCTCGGCATTTTCTTCTCCTAATTCCCTTCGGATCACTTTCATCTGCTCCCGAAGAACATACTCTCTCTGATTCTTATTCACACAATTCTTTAACTTTTCACCAAGCTCTGCCCGGATATCCGAAATCTCTATTTCATTTAATAGGATTGTCAAAAGCTTCTCTGTACGCTCTGCCAGATCAATAATCTCTAATATCTGCTGTTTGAACATTGCCGGCATTGCCAATGCCTCTGCTGCCAAATCAATCAAAAGTTCTAAATCCTTTATTTTTTGCAGCGATGCCATAGTAACCGGATTGGAAATAATCTGTCTTCTTTCACACTGCTTTAACACATCTTTTACGGTACGTAATCTGGCATCTTCCTCCAACATTTCCATATTCTTTAAAGTATGGATTACCTTAACTGCATCTGCCTTATAAAATTTATCTTCATAAATAATTTTTTCGAAAGATGCCCTCTTTTCTCCTACAAAAAGCACTCTTATATGTCCTTTGGGAAGTTTTAACACCTGTTTTATCTTCGCCAGTGTTCCGATTTTATAAATCTGATCCTCTGAAATCACATCATTAGCACTTACCGATTTTTCCATAACCGCAAAGATTTCCTGTCCCTGCTCCATAGCAAAATTTACCGCATGAACGGACGCCGTTCTTTGTATATCAAAAT
>CAJUBR010000040.1 GCA_910584695.1 uncultured Lachnospiraceae bacterium | reverse complement strand
AGAATAATTTTTGAGAGTATCTGCAACACCCTCATTCCTTTTTGAATTTTCTCTAAATTGCTCATTCTTTATTTTTCTTTTCCCCTCTATCATTGTTTTCCAAAAGCTTTTCAGCAGTCTTATTCCTTACAAATACGGCAATCGGTGTGATTACCAGATACAGAACGGTCAAAATCACAAAGAATCCTATATCCGCATCCAGAAACACATAAAGGATATTAAAGCCAAAGTGCAACAATACCGAATAGAGCAGGTTGTTATGCCGTTCCAGAAAAATGTTCATCAGCACGGTAATGGATGTAATCACAACTATGTTGGAAATGACATAAGGGATTGCCCTCCAGTCAGTAAACTCTGAATCCACTACCCATAACAGGGTATGCCAGAAGCACCACACCAAGCCCTGGCAGACAGAGGATTTAAGAAAACCGTGCTTTTTGTTAGATTCCTCCCGCATAAATCCGCGCCATCCCAATTCCTCTCCTGTCGGTCCCGAAGTCAAGGAGAGAAAAATACTGAGCGGCAATGCTGTCGTTCCCAGATTGATATAGGACAGCATTGGCTTTCCCATCATAATGGAATAGAGGAACAGCGACAACACGCTGATTCCAAAGGTAAGGACAAAGGAGAGCGGCAACAGGAGTGGCTTCACTTTTCCAGAAAAGCACCGCTTCATGTTCGTGACCTTCTTGTTTTTGATATGTCCAGTATAGGAAAGCGTATTTTGCATTACAAGCAAGCAAGGATTACATTTCGGCTTTTTCTGCTACTTTGCGTGGCATTTCCACATTTCAAGTGTTTTTGCTATATTTCCATAACAGCTATTTTTCATAAAGACTCACTTTGCAATAACTATACTTTCTGCATTTAGGGCAGCGCAGGTATCTTTTAGTTGGCGAACGCATACCCAAAAGATAGGCTGTTATAGTCGGTTGAAAATGATGGTGACATTCTCTGCACTCATATTGTCCTGCGGCTCTATCTCGTATAACGGCAAGGATAAAAGCTGCTCCAAAGGCTATGCAGCCGCCTGTTATGGTTATGACTTTCACCGTCTGTGTCATATTGGAGATATTTTCAGATGCCAAAATACAGACTGTCAGTACGCATACTCCCAAAACGGTAATTACTGCCGCTAAAATTCTCTTATGGTGATTTTTCTTTCTTTGCCTTGAAATGCTCATGTGCGCTTCCTCCTTAAACAAAAATCATCCAGATTACTTTGGAAACAATATGGCATCCCATGTGTCCAAGCATTGCATATTGAATGCCATATTTTCGATACATACGCCCGAACACGATGCCAAATCCGCCATTCAAAAGAAAGCACCGAAAAAGCACGGTTGGCGTTAGCTGCCCAAAAATCCCGATAGTTGCAGGTAAATGTCCTGCCGCAAATAAAAGGGCAGTCAATATGTTGGCGGCGATAAACACACCGCACGGTATTTCTTCCTTTTGCTTGTTCCTAAAAAATAATTTCCATACAATGAACACAATGAGTGACATTAAGAATAACCGCATAAGTACTTCTTCAACGATGCCGCCATATAAAACAGAAGCCACAAAATTGCTCATCGTAATTTTGCTTTCATAAATTTCCGCTACTTCTGGTAAAAGACCGCCGAATATCCAGTAGTCCAGACTGAATAAAATCCCGCAGATAACCGTTATCGGCAGGGCTTTTATCAGCTTTTCTTTTTCAAGGCGAATTTCTCCAATCAGACCAATCTTGACGGACAGGATATACCCTATAAAGCCGCAGACAGACGCATAGATTACACTTTGCATCGTCCCAACAAGGAGCAGAAGCTCATAGCTGCCTACTTGGGCTATCATCTGGTTCTGCATCTCCGAAGTATAGGTGTCAAAAGAATAAATCCCCGTAAACAAGCCGCCGATAATCATAGCTGGCAGCAATGCCGCCACAAACAGCAAAGGCTTTTTGATAGTGTCCCTCATTCTTTGCCCTCCATATTTTCCACGGCTTTGAACGAACTCAGCCACATGTGAATTTTTTGCTTGGTTTCCTTGTGAATCGGCAGCACCGCCAGACGCCTATACTGTTTTTTTACAGTCATTACGCTGTTGTTATCATCTATTTCACGCAGGATATGGTTTACATTATGGGGCGCATAGCTTTCTGCAAACGGTATGTCATGCAGAGCTGAAAGCCGCCTGTAATCGGTAGAGATATCCGCTGTTCCCGTAATTGCTAAAATTGGCTTGCCGTATTGCTCCAGAAGCGTGACATAATCCTCCGAACTGTGGGAAGCGTGTTCTTTTACCCATTTGGCATTAAGCATAGCACCGCCGAAAAATATCCTGTCCTTTTTTGCAGAAACACATTTTTGAAACATAGCATCAACTTTGGTATCCGTCTTTTCCTGCTTTGTCTGGCTTCTAAGGAGCATACCAAGCAACCCCTTTTTCTTTGCAAATTCCTCTGCCGCAAGATAGTTCTGGTAGAGCAGGGCATCTTTCATGCTGGTCGCCGCCCCTCCCAAAAGCAAAAGCCCTGCTGTATTCTCTTTTGATGAAAGCAGGGTGGCTATCATAGCTCCCTCGCTGTGACCGCAGACAATTGCCCTTGTTTCATCTACATAGGGCAGTGATTTCGTATAGCGGATTACGGATACGGCATCGTCTACAAGGTCGTTAAGCCCCACCGTGTTGAAATCGCCTTTTGTCTCAAATGTCCCACGCTTATCATAACGGACGCTCACAAAGCCGTACTCCGCAAACATTTCTGCAAAGTTTTTATAAAGATCTGTTTCGAATCCCTTTTCATTCCCGTCACGGTCAGTCTTTCCCGTACCCATAATCAAGACGATAGCAGGATATTTCTGGGCATAATTTGCCCTACTGTCATCGGGATAGGAAACCGTTGCCCCAATGGATACGTTCCCTTTTATCGTTACTTCCTTTTCTTTCATAATCATGCTTATTTTCCCTCTTCCTCGATAGGAGCTGAAATAAAGGAGATGCTTCGCAGCTTCCCGTTTTCCTCCGCTTTCTGATATTTTTCCATGACCGCCCCGATTTCCTGCATAAAGTTGTCAAAACTGTTATCCGTGAGTGTAAAAATGCGAGTTCTCAGACTAAGGCGGTCTTTTTGCGGGTCGGCATCTGCTTTGCCGCTATATCTCTGGAATTTCATAAAAAGCTCCATCAGAAACTGGTATGCAGTTTCCGATATACTGCTGTTTACTGTCTTTGCCATTTTCTCCACATTGATTGCAAACAGCCTTTCCAGACTTCCCCGCACTTTCCGTTCCTCTTTTACAAACAGGACTTCTTCTTTCAGCAGGGTATTGATATGCCGATACAACGTAGGGGCTGGCACATCTGTGACTGCTTCGGAAATCTGCTTTGTCGTTGCCTCGCCATGTGTTTGCAGATATTGCATGACCTGTATCCTTACTGGATTTGAAAGTACCCTCATTAGTTCCATTGTCTGCACCACCTTTCTCGAATGTAATTATATTACCATTTTTGATAAAAGTCAACAGGGCGGAAAGTTTTTTTGCCTTGATAGTAAATTTGAACTTCTATCACTTACTTTCAGAGATTAAATCTCTTGTTTGCAGAAATGACGCATCGTTTAAGCGGCTTCATGTTCATGGCAATGTGCCTTAGACATATTCAATTTTCACTTTCTTAACGGGGGCATTGACTACCTTGAAGATAATCTCGTCAACGCAGTCCCCGTATTTGCCTTGCCGTATGAGCTGATTTTTCAGCTCCACAAGGCTATGTAAAAGTAATGTTTTCTCCCTGCTGTCTACATACAAGTGATAAGGTTTTTCCCTCATACCGTCCACCGTCCTTTCTTGGCTTCATTATACCGTTATGGGGAAGTCCCGTCAAAACTGTAACTTTGCATTTCTTGGTATTTTACCGTATCAAGGTTCATTCCCCAGTAGTAAATAGGGGGTGCAATCCTCAAGAAATGCGGGGAAATGCTTTGTTTCGGGGAGATAATCACGCATTTCCTTGATTTTTAAGGTAAATAAAACCCCCCATTCTTTGTTAAACCAGATGCACAACTATACAAATCTTCATTATATGATCGGTTCCATCAGAAACCATCACTGCCGTAATCTCCCCTTCCATCAAATGCATAAGCTGACGGCAGATATAAAGTCCAAGACCGCTTCCCTGCTTCTTTTTTACATTACTTCCACGGAAAAAGCTGTCAAAAATATGAGGCAGCTCCTTATCCGGAAGTTTACAGCCCGTATTGCAAATTCGGATTCTACATTCCTCATCTTCTCTGTCAGTCTCCAGCCAGATTTTCTTTCCATCACCATATTTGATGGCATTTTCAATACTATTTTGTAAAACCTCTATAAGCCGTTCTTTATCCCCATATACCAGACAGTTACTATAATTCCCCATACTAAACTCTATCTGGTTTAATATCATCTTATCTTCATAATATTCCCTGATTTGTTCCAACACTTCTTTCATATAAATTTCCCCATTTTTCACCTCAAAATGAAGAAAATCTTCATTGGAAGCTTTTACGATTTCTGAAATATAACCCTCTATTTCATCTACTTTATCATTGATATTGCATGCAATCTCTAATTTTTTCTGCTCCTCCCGATAGAGATTTTTACTTAACGCCTTGGCATAGAGCTTGATTGCACTAAGAGGCGTTTTAATATCATGAGATAACGATAACAGTAAAACCTTCTTTTCCTTTTGCAGTTCCAGTTCCCTTGCTTTTTGCTCCTCCAGATTTTCCCGGAGTAAATCCATCCCCCATACGAATCTGCCAAAAAACCTGTTTTTATTTTCTTTCAAGGGAATGGTCAGGTTCCCTTTTGACAGCTCATAAGGAACCTCAGACAAACGATAAAAAGGCATAAGAATCTTTTGCTTAATATAAAACAAAAATGCCAGAACCCCTGCCAGCAGGATAAAACCAATCATGTTTAACAATAGGATCATCTGCCCCTTTATCTGTTCATCTGAACGATACGTTATTTTGTAATAATGATCTCCTGTAGCAAACACTGCATAATCTGATGTTTCTTCCCGTAAAAACGAGTCTACCTCCTGTTTTCTACTGTCAGCAGGTGCAATACTATACAAGCCCGTTACCTTTGGATATTCTCCCATACCTGTATACTCTATCAGTTCCTCCAGATTGACCGGAGCTCTCTTTTTTTCCTTCTCAAACGCTGTAACAGCTTTCTCTATTCTATTGATGGATACTCTGTACTGCCTGTCTGCATTCTGAAAGCCTTTCTGTATAAGATAAATATTGACTGTACACATCAGCAATAAAAAAATGATGACAACCAGAAAAATGAGTCGGTTCACTTTCTTCATATTCTATTCCTATCTTTTACAACCAGTTAGTCAAAACGATACCCAACACCCCACACAGTCTGTATGTGCCGGGGCTTTTTCGGATCCTTCTCTAATTTTTCCCGCAGCCATTTGATATGCACGGTTAACGTCTGCGGCTCACTGTCACTGTCAAAGCCCCATATTTTATGAAACAATTCTTCCTTAGACAGCACCTTTCCCTTATTTTCCATCAGATAAATTATCAAATCCAGTTCCTTCACTGTTACCGGTACTTCTTCTCCATCTAAATATAAATGCCGCCCTGCCTTATCCAGACGAATGTTACCTTCTATGATTTCTTCTGTTGAGTAATGCCTTTTGAAAATACCCTTTACCTTTGCCAGCAAAATATCAATGTCATATGGCTTTTCAATATAATCATCCGCTCCCAGAAAAAGACCATTTAACTTATCTTCTTTTCCTTCTTTTGCACTTACAATGATAATCGGAATGTTTGCATGTTCCCTAATCTTACTGCACACTGCAAAACCGTCCATCCCTGGCAGCATAATATCTAAAATGATAAGCTTTGCCGTTTCCTCTGCATAGACTTCCAATGCTTCCTCACCGGATAAGGCAAGATAGGTATCATATCCTTCTGCCTCAAGAAAATCTGCCAGCAGACCTCCGATTTCCTCGTTATCTTCCACTATGATAATATCTGCCATAACTTCCCTCCATGATAAATTGTCACCAATCGAAGCAAAGCTGAGATTGATGACCTGTGCGAACTTCAATGATCTTCCTTGCAGTCAAATCTCCCGCAGCATTCGCAAAATGCTCATGCAAGCACGGCACTTGACTCATTGCCCGCGGGAATAAAATGTGTTTCATGAAATGGGATTTTACCATCCCATTTCATTAAGCCAGTTATTGACCTTCCTCTCCCTGTCCCGCAGTTTTATCTGCTCGGGTGCTTCCCCAAGCGTTTGAAGCTTCAGCTCTCCCTTTATATTACCATCAACAATATATATAATTCTACTACATTTTGCAGCAACCTTCATATCATGGGTCACCAACAGGATTGTCGTCCCCTCCGCATTCAGTTTATTCAAAATATTCATCACTTCCTCGGAGGAACTGCGGTTCAATGCACCGGTAGGCTCATCCGCAAAAATCACTTCCGGCTGATTGATCAGGCTCCGGCAGATACATGCCCGCTGAAGCTGTCCTCCGGAAACCTCTGTAATATCGTTATCCGCAATCTCACTGATTTCTAATTTCCGCATCAATTCCTTACAATATGCATTGATTTCCTGTCTGGTACGGTCTCCTTTATCCGACTGATATGCCGGAAGCAAAATATTATCCATCACTGACAGGTTCTTCAACATATGCATCTGCTGGAAAATAAATCCCATATCATTTAACCTGACTGCAGCAAGCTCCTTTTCACTTAATTCCGTAATATTCTTACCTGCCAGTACCACCTCACCTGCCGTAGGGCGGTCCATACCGGATACACTGTATAGCAACGTGGATTTACCGGAACCGGAAGGACCCATAACTGCTGCCATTTCTCCCTTTTCAATGGAAAAACTGACGTTTTTTAATACATTGTTCTGCCTTTTATTCGTAATATACGTTTTACATAAATCCGTTATTTTCAATGCTTCTGTCATAATTGATTCTCCTATTCTATATTATTCATTTCCTGTGGGGAAATTTTTCTTACCTTCTGCATCGTAATGATGCAGGCTGCCACAATCGCCGTAAATAGTATAACTGGGTATAAAATGTACACTTCAGGGATATTGATTTCAAATTCAATTTTACTTGCTCCCATTATTTTAAATACCTGTCCTGAGGTAATCTGGGAAAACGGTGTTCCTGTCAGGGATCCCAGCAAAATCCCAGCAAACAGCACCAGCATAATCCGCTTTGTCTGCCAGCTTATCAGTTTGCCGTCAGAAAAACCGATTGCCTTTAACATACCCATCTCCCCCTGTTCACGAATTAAAAAAATTTTCTGCATCAGCACCACAACCAGTATATTAATAACGATAACCACTGCCAGAATCAGTGACTTTAAAGACTTGAGCTGATCGGATATTCCTCCAATCATACTGTCAATAAATTCAACTACCGTTTGTACCCGTGCCCCCGGCATAATCTTCTTTGTCTTATCAATCATCTCTGAAAGCTGCTCTTTATCCGGTCTTTCCTTTAACACTACCTGTATGCCAAAGCTTCCCACTGCACGGGAATAATCCAGCTCTGTCTCCTCCGGGAAACGGATTCCCTCCCCCTTATTGTTCATGGACTGATAAAGCGCCGTAATCACATAGGGTTTTTCTTCCTCTCCCATCATAATATAAACCGTATCCCCGATATGTGCACCGATTTTCTCCGCAACAACATGGGTAATCGCAATCTCATTTTCATATACCGGGGGCTCCCCTTCATCATAAGAATACTGACGGATATCGATACCTAAACCCTGCTGGCTGAAAGAATTGTAACTTTTTTCCCCATTCCGTACCTTAAAGCGGAACGCTACTTCCTGCATGACCTTAGAAACTTCAATGCCTTCCTGTTCCAGGCTGTCTCTTGCCTCATTCATATACATATAATACTGTTTCTTATCAGCGGACAAAATCAGCTCAGAAAGCCTATCCTCCTCATTGATATAAAAATCACAATCCGCTATTGCAAACCATGCCCCTATGCTTTCGGAACAAAGCGTATTAATCGTATTGACCGGCATGACCACAAGCCATACTCCGACCGCACTGGTAACCAGCAAAACCAGATATTTTCTCAATTCGCAAAGCACATCATTTCCTGCCAGAAACGTGGTTGGCTTCCACTTAGAACCCGACAGCCGAAGCAGTCCCTTTTTACCAAAACGCTCCCCATTATTTCCACTGCGGATGGCATCCATCGGCGTCATTTTTTTAATTTTTCCTGTAGCAAAATAACCAAACATGACCACAACCCCGACAAGCATGATACTGACCATCCCCTGCAGCCATACTCCCTGCTCCCCATTTTCTATCACAATATTTTCAGTCACCTGCATAAGCAGTGCCCTGCTAAATGGGATACTGGCAGCAAAACCAAGTAAAGCTCCACAAAGGGCAATCGCAAAATATTTTGAAAGATACAGCTTCCGGATTACCATATCCTTCATCCCAATCGCTTTCATAATTCCGATTTCCTTGTAGTCCTCATTTACCGTGAATATAATAGTAAACCGCAGCATAATAACAGAGATAATCACCAGACAGAGACTGACCACCATCAAAACGGCTGCCACAATCATATCCATTATGTAAGTCGTCTTGATTAACGCCTGATTGCCTCCAAATATCACATTTAAGCCTATATCATTATATTCCTGTTCAAATTTTTCCAGATTATTACAGGATACCGAATAATTTCTTCCATAAGGCAGACCGCTTTTTAAAAGCATTTCCCGAAAATCTGCCTCACTTATGATGTAACGGTCCATTCCCATCATATCCGAGCCTATAGAGGCATCCTTGAAGGTTCCCATAACCTCAAATTTTTTTCGGTATCCGTTGTCTGTATGGATATATATTGTATCCCCGGGCTTTAAACCGTTATTCTGTATTGTACCTCGCTTAAGATAAATGGTTCCATCCTCCATATCGGTGATCAGATTATTGTCCGTATCAAAAAATTTCTGCTGTGCAATATGACAACTACTTAATATTGCTGCATTGTTCAGCTCAAATTTCCCATTTTTGCCCTTACTGAGCTGATTTTTTGACAGATAGAGCATATCATCAACCGTATAACGCTCCACGCTGTCCAATTCCTTTAAAAATGCTTCCGCTTTTTTATCATCTTCGGATAAATCATCTTTACTTCCTCCCATTGTAATAAAAATAAAGTCCGAGATTCCGGATTCTTTCATAAAATAATCCATTCCGTTCATCACAACCAACAGATTATTCAGGCTTCCCGCAATAAATGTGGTTGCCAGAAAAATAAAAATTAACAGAATCAGATTCATGGACTTTTTGCGTTTTAAATCTTTTTTTAATATCTTCAGATTCATACTCTGCTCCTTTCCCTTTCGTTTCTGTTGATAGTATAGATGGTAAATTATTAAAAAATCCTTAAATGGGTTTTTCAGATTCATATTATATTACCAATATCTTCTATTTTACATTTTGATTCTATCTTTTATTAATCAGTTATGATATAGTCATTTTAAACCCAAAAGAGCAGTGCTATACTGAGATTACAAAAGATAGAACAGGGAGGATTCTCATGATACATAAGAAAAAAACAGACATCAACCGTCTCATTACGCTACTAAATGAAACTTATGGAACAGAATATAAATGTTACCTGAATTACGAGACTCCATTCCAGCTGTTAATCGCCACTATGTTAAGTGCCCAGTGCACGGATGCCAGGGTAAATATTGTAACAAAAGATTTATTTGTAAAATATCCAACGGTTGAAAGCTTTGCCAATGCAGATATAACAGAACTGGAAAAAGATATATACTCTACAGGATTTTATAAGAATAAAGCAAAAAATATAATTGCCTGTTCCAAGAAACTATTAGAACTTTATAATGGGGAAGTTCCCTCTGATATTAATCAGCTAACTGCCCTTGACGGTGTCGGCAGAAAAACTGCCAATGTCATTCGCGGCAACATTTTCCACGAACCAAGCATTGTCGTGGACACCCATGTAAAGAGGATTTCAAACAAACTGGGGCTGACGGACAGCGGAGACCCTGTCGTGATTGAAAAAGAACTGATGAAGCTTTTGCCGAAAGAGCAATGGATTTTGTATAATATCCAGATTATTCAGCACGGCAGAACCATATGCATTGCCCGGAAACCAAAATGTACCGAATGTAAGCTGGCGGAGGTATGTCCTTCAAACCCAACCTGACCATTTTAGCTCTGGTCTGCTTCTTATCCGAAAAAACTAATATATCTGTAATCCATCCGGCTTCTTTCTGCCATGTCAAATAATCAGCGTTATATTAGCTTTACGGGGGACATAACGGTTTTATATTTATACATAGTGCAACTGCTATTCCTATGGTTGTGTCAATCATCCGGTCTAACGCAAAAGCAACCGGACTTATATCATCTCCATGTGTAACTGTTACACATAAAAACACAACAATAACCGTTTTCCAAATACGCAGTCCAACAAGAGGAAATTTAACTTTCATAAATCCCTTTCAATGTCGCCTGTTCCAGAATATGTCCATCCATTTCTCTATATAATTCGTTTAGAAAAAAACCCTGTTTCAGATCCAGCATTTTATCCAATGCAAAAATATGAAGTTCATAGACATGCGGCCGGTCCGGTGGTGTCATTCCACCATAATAACAGCAAACTTCCTTTTCCTGTTCTCTACCTTGTGTACTGATCCAGCTATTTGTCCCCTGCAAAAAATCCTCTGCGGTCTGGCTTTCATTCTCTTTTATTTCGCTTCTTGTAATATTGGCGGCTAACCAATGAATCCACGTAAAGCCTGTAACCGGATAAGCATCTTTATCCTCTAAGACGAGTGCAAAGGACATCGTATCCGATGGTGCTTTATCAATTTTAAACGGTAATGAAAACGTGGGAACACCATTAGCATTAAAATTTTCTCCACGCATTCCATACTGGTCCTTAATCACACCATTTACAATTCCTGTACTTGTTAATTTCATTTTATTTACCTCCCGTTTCGTTTTATATGGATATTATAATAAAAACAACCTTTGAGGTAAATTACCCACTTTTTTGTGGGTATCATTCCGATATGATTCCTTTTTCAATTAATACCTGTTCCATTCCGTTTGCTTTTAAAAAATCAATACCGATATGCTGCATAATCTTTAATGCTTCCAGAATTTCCAAACCCATGTCATTTGTCAGTGAATATTCGACATGCAGTGGATATCCTTCAAATGTTTTTTTCTCCACAAACCCATAATCCATCAATTCTTTTAATTGTTCTAACAGCATTTTCTGAGTGATACCATCTATATCTCTTTCCAGTTTTGCTAATGATGTGGCTCCCAAACGCAACCTCCATAATATAATTGACTTCCATTTTCCTTTAATCATATCATGCACAAGTTCTAACGGGCAGGTATATTCCGTCCGCACTTTCATTTTTAACCACCTTCTTAAAGATACTATTCTTTAAATCTATTTTTTTCATCTTTTATTCCTGCATAAAAAACAGCAGAAAGAACTGTGCTCGTTCTTTCTGCTTTAACTTACTTATAATGACTGTCTTTACCAATCCTGTCAATCAAAGGCTCTGCCTGTTCCATCATATTTGAGATATCTTCATACAGAAATCCCTTTAATGTCAGCAAACCTTTCATTTCATCAATATTCTCAAGAACACAGTTATACTGTTGTTCATAATTAACCATATTACCTTGTACTGATTCAATCATATGGGAACAGTTATCCACTACGCTCTTAATTTCCTCCTGCACATCCTCTACACTGGATACAGACTGATTGATTTCCTTAAATACCGTTTCCGTACTTTCCATTTGTTTTTGGGAAGCACGCAAAGCCTCCTGTGCACCTTGAAGGGACTGGGTCAGTTTTTCGGAGTTTTTCTGCAAACCCTCCATGCTTTTATTTACTCCGCCGACCAAATCTTTGATTCCTATGGATAACTTGGTTACTTCGTCTGCTACTACTGCAAATCCTTTTCCGTGTTCCCCTGCCCTTGCTGCCTCTATAGACGCATTCAGTGCCAGCAAATTCGTCTGATTGGCAACTCCTACTATGCTCTGCATCGCCTCCTGGATTTCTGCAAATCCTTTTTGAAATTCATCGTACACTTTAGCAATTTCCGCAAATTGTACTTCCACCTTTTCCGAACTAGTACGCAAATTTTCAACATCCACGATGGCACCATCCGATACCTGTGTAACCTTTTGGATTATTTCACTAAACTGACCGGATGCATCACCAACCTTAGCAACCTCTTGACCAATATTATCTACAAATCCGCTTACTTTAGCACTATTTTCAAATGCTTGTGCATAAGAAGTACTGATTTTTTCTAATTCCTTAACCGTCTTTGCTTCCTCTTCCACCAATTGATCCTTTTTTTCAGTCACAAATTTACTCAAATATGAGATAGCATATAAATCATTATCCAGTGTATCCTGCTGCTCTACAGTAACTTCTGTTTCAACTGCTTCATCCACCTTTTTCTTATCCCAGAACATCGCCTTTCCTCCCACTTATTCAAATACCGCACAAACCATTGTCTGGTTTACATGCTGATTATTAAACTGCTCTCCACCAGTAACTACACCTATATGTGTACCTAAAGATGCCATATCTTCAGCATAAGTCGTAAAATAATTTTCCTGTTCATACAAAAGGTAACGATAAATACAATCAACTGATAATACAAGAGAAATCTCTTTCATTTCCTCACAGATCATATTTCTCGTTTCCGCCTCTATTTCCCGGTAATCTCCCAATTCCAAAAAATAAATGCAGTCATTCTTATTGATTCTCTTAAAATTCTCTAATGCACCATTATTTTTCAGACTCTTCATCGAAGAAATAAATACTTGTTCCCCGACTACTCTTCCCATTGGATTTTTTAAAACATTATCTATGATTTTTTCTTTTGGAACATTCAACTCCTGACTATATACTGCTGCCGCCGGTTTACCATCTAGCTCTAAAAGTGTCTTGCTATTTACATCCACCTTTGTAGCAACATGAGAAATCTGACTGCTCTTTTTGTAGATATTTTCCTTAAATACCTTGACTTTCCCAACCGTATTCTTAATAATAGCATAAACACAGGAATCCTCATACAATCTTCCGTTATATGCTACAACTGCCTCTTTTCCCTCCGGCACTCCGAATACGGTACCTCCTGCCAGTTGAATTCCTTTTGTTTCTAAACATGCATGAAACGTGGTCACAAGTCTTTCTTCATATCCTGTACAAAATTCAATACACACAGTATTGTCCTGTCCCGGCGATACTTCCTGTATCTTTCCCTCTAATTCTTTTACCGATACCACTGGACAGCTGCTCAAATTACAAATTACTCCACAGCTTACCTTTGCATCCTCATAAAGTCCCAAAACCACTATTTCCTGTTCTTCTACCACTCCGTTTGCAACTTTAGTACCAATGGTACCTATAGATGGAACATCCGGAAAACGTTCATAAATCATGGAAGCTGTTTCTTCCACTGCCTCATACGGAGTAATAAATAAAATCATACTTGGTGATACCAGTCCGTTGACTGCAGAATCCACTGCTGAGGCAGTTTCTCCCTTTCCTATTCCTACAAATGTTCTCATTTTTTACCTCCTTTGTTATGTCATGGTTCTTATCTGACTTTCTGTTTTCCATACTATCATCATGGAAAAAATATGTCAATTTTAATGTCTTTAAAAATATTTTACAGCATTTCCTAAGTCCCTCGAGCAATGAGCCAGACTTGCTTGCAGATTTGATAACTGCCATAGGGTTACATAATTAAAATACTGGCACAGGACAAATCATTGGTCAAATCATATACTCTTCCACTTTTAAGACCCACCACAGTCGGTCTTAAAACAGCCTCAGAGTGATTCTCCACTACACAGGCCTCCTCACCGTTACTGAGCTGCACAATGGAATCCACCGGATACAAAATAACACTTCCCAGAAAACTGCGCATAGCGGTAATATCCAATTCCTCTGTCATTGACATAATAATCTCAATGGCATCACGCTGTGACATTCCTTTCTTATATGGACGTTCTGTAACCAATGCATCATACACATCCACAACAGATAGAATCTTAGCAAATGGAGATATCTTCTCTGCGGTAACTCCCATTGGATAACCCTTTCCATTTATCTTTTCATGATGCTGCAATACAGCTGTAGCAATCGGCTTTGCAAAGTCATCTTTTTCCTGTAAAATCCGATAACCATATACTGAATGCTGTTTCATCACTTCAAATTCCTCATCCGTAAGCCGTGCCGGTTTATTTAAAATTTCCAAGGGAATCTTAGATTTACCCATATCATGAAGTAATCCTGCAATGCCAATGTTATAAACATCCTTCTGCTTCATATTCATTTTTTTTGCAACGATCATAGACATAGTCGCTACATCTACACTATGCTTAAAAGTATATTCATCACTGGTCTTTAATGCAGTAATATCCACTGCTATTGCATCATTATCATCAATGGCTTTTAACAGGTTTTTTGTAATGTTTGTAGTTGTTGATGTAAAATTAGGAGATTCCGTATCATTATACAAAAATTGAATACCTTCCGATACCCGTTTCTTAATACTTTCCGAAAGTTTCACCTTGGTCGGATCTTCTGTGCGAAGTTTTGATATATTATTACGTGCGATTGCAGACTGGGGTTTCGATTCTTTTATTTCTTCCGGTTCCTCTTCACCTTCCGAAACATAGACACCGTTTATTCCCATACGTCCAAGTGCTTCTATTTGATATGTATCAAGATGTGTTCCCCTTACAATCAGAACACGGTCCAAACGATCTTTTATATTTTGGTCTATACGCATTCCTTTTTGAAGCGATTTTGTTCTTACAAAATATCGTTTAACCATACTGCATCCCCCCCATTTTATACCCAGCTGTCCAACAGGTAATAATCTATTTGCATACTGGCACATCTTATTATCCATATGAAATATACCATCATCTATCTATAGTTTAGTAGATTCCGTAGCATTTGTCAATTTTCACTAGACTTGAGTTTCCGTAGTTTTATCCACATCTCCTTGGTTTTACCAATACCTCTATCAACAACTTTAAAAAATGTCCAAAATATAAGGAATCTAATAGATAAAAGAATATTTCTCTCAAAGTCCGGTTCCAGCGGGGCTTATTAACGTGCCTCTATTCGCAGGACTGCCATTCAATTCCTTTCAAAAAATCGGCAGATTGGCACTTTGGAATGTTATATTCCTTTTGGGATTACAATTTGTGGAAACTCAAGCCACCAGAAAATATCAGCTCTGAGTGGTACTTGCATTACTTACCAAAAAACATCAATTATAGGATAATTTTACCATCCCTAATCTTAACAATACGATCCGCATAATTTGCCACTTTATCATCATGCGTAATCAATACTATTGTTTTTCCATCATTATGTAAAGCCTCGAATAGAGCCATCACCTTTTTTGTATTCTCCTCGTCTAATGCCCCTGTCGGTTCGTCTGCCAAGATTACAGGACTATCCACTACCAACGCTCTGGCAAACGCAACTCTCTGTTTCTGTCCACCGGATATTTGAGATGGATATTTATCCAGCAATTCCTCGATTCCAAGTTTTTCCGCACATTCCCTGATTTTCTTTTTTCTCACAGATTTCCGGACATTTCTCGCAAGCAATGGTGCTTCTATATTCTCAAACACATTATATTCTTCCATTAAAGCAAAATGCTGAAATATAAAACTGATATGCTGCTTGCGTACCCTATCCAACTTTGCCGGTTTACACTCATGCACTGCAATATCCTGTAAATAATATTTCCCAGATGATAACACATCCATCCCACCTATTATGTTCAACAGAGTTGTTTTTCCAGAACCGGATTCTCCCATAATTGCTACAAACTCCCCCTGTTCAACCGTCAATGAGACATCCTGTAGTGCCTTAGTTTCAAACAAATCCCCTTTATATATTTTCGTAACATTTTCTAATGTGAGCATTTTATTCCTTTCCTCCTATCAATGTTGCAGGATACATCTTCGAAAGCTGGCGAATCGGCAGAATACTGCTAATCCATATAATAAACACCGTACCAATCACCAGCCATGGCAGCATATAATTCAGAATTGGCATATTCATACCACCATATATTTCCATCTCATTCACATGCCAGTAAGCATAGGATACAGCAAATGCCACTCCAATCTTAATCACGTTTTCCAATAATACCATACTTTGGACATCCCGCATTGAATAACCAACCGCATACATTATGCCAATGCTATTCTTTCGTAAAAAGACATTGATCATAGAACAGACAATAGCAACAATCAGGGCAAGAATGAGCATAATAACCACAAGATAATATTCTATCGTATCATCAAATACCGATTGTTTATTCTTCGCCAAAATCTTCTTGATCGAATGTGCATTATATAGATCCAGACCACACTCTTTTGCCAGAGAAATTACCGCTCCTTTTATCTGATCCGCATCCGTTTCCGACTCTTTTACATAGATAAACGCTGCTAATCCGGTCAACCTGTCATCGCCTCGTTTCAGGCGGGCATCCTCATTTACAATCAGACAATCATCCAAATCGATATCTAAATTACCAAATTCTAACCGTTCCTCAAACCATCGGCTTCCTTCCTGCAAGATATCTGTTACCACATATTCCGTCGCTGTCGTTTGATCCGTAAAGGAATATCCAACCGGATACTCCTCTCTCAGATTATATCCCACAAGAACAGACTGTTTTTCCCCTGTCTTTCTTTCACTCCTTCTGCTCCCCGGCAATGCTTTTTTCTTCTTCACCTCTGTGAATGAAACAGCATTTCCCTCCACATTTTTCAACTGACAAAGCGAACATAAGTCAGCAGATATTGCCATTACCTTTTCGTCCACTCCCTCTATTCCTATCCCATCTTCATAACATACTCCGGAATACTTTATTTCTTCCACATCTTTCATCAATATTCCAAACCGATTTAACTCTTCGATATCTTCATCCGTCGGCATCATATACTTTGTAAAATCAAGAATAAAAACATCCTCTTGATTTTCTGCTACCATGTCTTTCACCACATGTTTCTGATAAAAGAAAATACCCACAATCAGTGTCTGATAAACAATGATCAAAAACGTGATACAAAGTAAAACCGTCGACAGCAAAAACGTTACTTTCCGAGACAATATCTGCCGGAACGTATTTTGAAACAGATAACCAACTTTCAATTTCACACCCCCTTATCCTGTATCGAGGCAACAATACTGTCTGTCATTATTTTATAAATTGGGTAAATCATTAATAAAGTAAATGTAATCCCCATAAAAATCATACATACAGCCAGATCATGCAACCAATTTGATTCCATCACCCCTGGAAAAATTTTCTGAAATACAAACTGTAGCAGTAGTAAAATACCACCTATCCCGAATATTGTTTTTATCAGTTCCTGCGAGATCATTCCAATAATCTGATATCTGGAATATCCCACAGCTCTGCGAATGGCAAACTCATTTTTTCTCTGCACAATCCATAATTCTATCACCATCACAATCAGCACAAGTGAAAAAATATATAACAGATAGGCATATTTCTGATAATCTACCAGACTGTTGTCAACAGAATAACTGTCCTCCAAAATTCCCTGTGAATACGAAATCTGTTCTACCCTGTCATCCACAAGCTTCTGCTTTTCCTGATAATACTCTATCAAATCTACAGTATCACTTCTGAACATAAGTGTAATCCCTATGGTACGGGCAAAATAGTCAATATCTGATTTTGCCTTTTTCCCCAGACAATCATAAAATAAGATTCTTACATAATCGAGACTGTTTGACTCCTCAGAGGCCACATACGCAATCACCCGGTATTCTTCTCCGCATACTTTATAATAATCTCCATTTTCTTTATGGATAACATCGGATTTCACCCCCTGCCCCAATACGATAACCGGTTCTTCACCAGCTAACAGCTCTTTCGTTGGCACGATTTCCTCTGTTACAGGATATGGAAATGGCTCCGGCAGGTGAAGATATACATTCATTAAACAAACATTTTCCTCCGTATCTGCATATAGAGGTATAGAGGAAATATATCCCGTAATGCTTTCATCATCCATGGTATGTAAAATACCGCTACCTTCTCCCTCATAACGCAAACTCACACCGATTGTCTCCTCTTCCCCTTGATAATTCTCTACATCCCGACTTTCCAAATATTCTTCTCTTACCATCTTCCCCGCAAAAACAAAGGAAAAATATGCAATTACAATTCCGATTACTATACCCAGCTTCAGCAACGGATATCTGACTTTTTTTTTCATCTTTTCCATCAAACCTCAAACGTATAAACCCGTTTGTCCTTTCCTTCGTTCTATCATTCAACGATTTTCATTCACATAGGTCTCCGCCCGGTTTTCAATGATTCTGACGGTATCCTCCAGACCTTTTTCACCGGCAAAATAAAGTTCTGCCTCTTCCTGTATAATATCCATCAATGCATCTTCATAAGAAACACACCGTTTCGTTTTCCCAACAAGTGTAATCAATTCATCTGCATCTTTCTTCGTCAACGGATTCTTTTCATTCAACGTATCATTATATATCAGACTGTACATAGACCATAGTTCTCCCGGAATGACGTCCTGTCCCATCTCATTGGTATACGCCTCTGTTGCAAGATTTGCTTCCACCATCAGGTCAAAACAATCCTGTCTTGTCGGCATACTGTTGCCGTATAGATCCATTTTTCCCTGATATTCTTTTGTCATAAAGATGCGGACAAACTCCCATGCCGCTTCCTTTTCTTTTGATTTTGAATAGATTGCAAATGGATGCCTGAACTGAAAATAAGAACCCTCTCTATCCTCATTCGGATATCCAATATAAGTAACATCCTCTCCAAATGTTCTTCGATTCATATAGAATTGGGCAAGATCAACACGTCCTTCCCAAAAAAGAACCGCACCGTCCTGAATGGCGTCACTTTCTGCTGACAGCTCCTCGCTTTGTTCTGATACTCCGTCTGTTCCCATCTGATCAACAAGTAAAAGCAGCTCTTTGAACTCCTCACCGTCAAAATAACACTTCCCTGTCGACCAATCCACAAAATCAGATACGTTCATTTCCAAAAGCGTGTATAAAATATCCATCTTACTATTCCAATAAAATACATTAACAGCTTTATCTTTCTTCTTTAACACATCTTTCATTTCTTCCAGTGTCCATCCTTCTTTCTCCCCCACCTCCTCCTTTCTGGCAGCAAGGGAATATAAATTAAAGCTTGGTGCCACAAAATAAATATTATGATTTTCCGCTATCGTTTCCGACACAGATGGAATCAAGTCCCGCATACTGATTTCCTGATCTCTTTCCATATATGGAGTAAGATTCTCTAACAATCCCTTTCCAATATACTGATCCAGTGATATATAGGATACATCTAAGATATCCGGTGATTTTCCTGCTATTATTTCTGTATTCATCTGTAAGACGGGATCATCTGCCTCTAAATAATCCCGTATTTCAATTTGATATTCCGGATGTTCCCTGTTAAACTGAACAACTGCTTTTCTTGTATCTTCCTCTATTCCAAACACACCAACTACAACCGTTTTCCTGTTTGCAATTACTTCCGGATCCACTTTATGATAAACCGCCACCTTCGGATCTGCTGCTTCATCATACACCATTCCTATCCATTCGCCATCTTTCAGCAGCATTAGTTTTTGTGTATGCAGCTCTGTCATATTCGATGCAGTATAATCCAGCAGCTTGACACTCTTTTTCTTCCTGGTAATATATCCGTATATTCCATCGGTGTCCTGATAACAGAAATCATACTCTCCCCATCCGTTCATTACAATGTTATCATCAAGCAAGGTATCCTTTATCGGTATTTCATAGGTTGCTTCCCATTTTACAGGATTCTCTCCAATCTCACGGACAAACAGGAATGCCTTTTCACCATCATAATATCTCTGGGAACAGACAACATGACCGTTTTTTTCGAAAGCAACACTGTCAATACCGTCTTTATCCTTATCTCCTTCTAAGGTTTCGACATACTGAAAATTCTTATCAAATACCGATATAGTCTCCGGTTGTGCCAAAATCACATTTTCATCCTCATCTATCAACAAACTGCAAATTACTTTCTCATCGAAATGTAACGGTGCTTCCAACAATTCCTGTCCATTCACATCCACTTTTATCAGTTTCCCTGCATAGTTATCTGTATCCTGGCTGTTCACTATGTAAATGAGATTACCGGCTTTGTCAAACGTGTACTTTACCAGGCTTTCATTTTCAGGGATAGTAAGCGGTATTTCCTGAACATCACTTTGATCCGGGTTCATTACATAAAAATGTATTTTTCTCTTTGTGAACGCAGAGTCCATCCATTCCCCGGTAACGATTCCAACTCTGCCATATTGTGCAATTATGTCTGTTATACTGCCCTCAATTCCGTCGATTACCAGGTCTTCTCCATTATATACCGCATCTATCGTATTCTTTTCATTTTGATTATCACTTTGATCACCATTTTGTTTCTGTACTGCTCCACAACCATATGCTGACCCTAAAATCGAAAAAAACATGACGATAAAAAGCAATTTTTTCCGAATCCCTTTTTCCATTTTCCATTCTCCTAATTTTAATCTACATTACCGCCGTATTTTGGTTTAAAAAATGGCAGATCGCCAATATATTTGTCATACAGATATTGCCATCTTTTTACTCGTATGTGCTTTGTATAATTATAGGAATATGCAACATCTCCACCCAACGGCTCCAACCATACAAGCATATAAGTTTCATCCGGCTGCAGCATGGAAAAATCCATCTGATAAGTTCCGGTCTTGGTATACTCCTCCTCATGTACTTTCTTGTCTTCGGACAGGTATTGATCAGAACTTTCATCATGTCTATTAAAATCTTTTCCCAATTCATAGATGGCTACTTTAAAAGAACCTTTTTTTACCGTCACATTCATATCGATATCCAATGAAACACCTTCGCGAAGACAGCACCATGTCCCATCATTAGATACCAAATCACCTTCCCGATAGCGCTTTCCTCCAGTAACGTATATCTCCTCAATTACATCCTCTTCATTTCTATATCCTGAGCCACTCGATTCACTATAATAAGGAACTGTCTCAAGAAACCAATCTTTGTTTTTCACAATCAAAACTGCCGTAACTCCTATCAGCAGAATTAAAAAAACAAACAACCATCTAAATAAAATATTCTTTTTTTTCATTATATATTCTGTCAATCCTTTCCTCAAAAAATAACAGTTTAGACCATAAGCGTATTAATATTGGCAGATATCTTATCTTGGAGTATTTATACCAAAAAATCTTTTACCTACAATATTATTCTTACTATCATACACACCATGACAACTGTACACTCTCTTAGGATTAACACCAAGTAAGGTTTTACTTGCCTTAGCATTCGCTGCCATTTTGTTGCCAATGCTCATCTGCTTATTTTTTTTATTGTAAATACTGACTACTACATAATTTTTATATGGTTTTGCAGAGCCGCCTGTGGCACCCTTTCCATATGTAGATACAACTTTATTACTTCCATCTATATCAAAACAGCCAATCTTCCTACTGTCACTTCCCACTGCTGCAAAAACCGTTGTCACACTTGTGACGGCCAAAACGCCTGCAATCATAATTGTAAATAATTTTTTCTCTAAATTTTTCCTTTTTTCCATTCTCATTATACGTCCTCCTCTTCTTTATTTTATTATTATCTATACTTATAGTCTAAACTAACTTGAATCATATACTCTGTTTTTGTCATTGTCAAGTGACGTTTCTGTAATCCAACTTTAAAATATAACTTCTTTTTTCTTGCAAATTTCAAAAACGTTCTTTTTCAACAGTTTTTATACATTTTTATCTGTAATCTCATTGCTTATAACCCACTCAAATTCTGTTGTACTGACTTTCCGTTTTTTCGTTGCTTTGTACTTAAACACATTTACATCCATATCTTTGAATATAACTCCGCTCACATACTCAACGTTTTCTGTTGTTTGCTTCTCCGGTATTGCCTGATATTCCTTCTCTATGATTTGCCTGTATTCGTTCCAATTCAGCCGGGTCTAACCTTTCCAGAAATTCATTAAGCGTAACTCCATGTGAAAGATAATTTTTTACATCGCTGTCCATAAAACAATACAGATATGTCTTGGGTCTACTACCTACATAAATCTCGAAAACAGTTCTGCCCTACATCAATAAATAGCTATTCTCGTTCCCTTATCATAACCTCTATGATATCTCCCGGCTGTTTGGATATTTTCCTTCGAATATCTTTCTTCACTCCGATAATATGACATTCTGTCTTCATCCTAACCAGACTGCCCATATATGGTTCCCCATCAAAAGTAGCATGAACCTTTACACGCCCTTTTCCAAATTCTTCTCTTACATCATAGGGAAACTCTACATAAGCACCATCTATATCCGGAACCTTTTTTATCTCTGCCATAAACCGATATGTTTTTTCGTTCATAGCACCCCTCCTTCCATTACTGCCAATTTTCATGACAAGTCAACTGCCATTTTTACATATTTGATAAACATTTTACCACGCATAAAAAATAATAATCCGGCAAACCCAATCGATTATAGCATGGTTTCACCGAATTATTTTTAACCCATTTTAGTATATATTATTCCACAAATTGCACTTTCGTCTACTCTGCAATCATCCTTGCCAGTATAGTCTCCCACTCCGGGAGAACCCCAGAATATCATAGATTATTAGAATCTGACATTATGCTTTTGTAACCGCCTATTCTATTACATATCTATCCATTGAATAAATGCTGTTTTATCAGAGCTGTTATACCCGGCATTCCGATAAAAATTTAATGTACTTTCTTCCCTTGAACCGGTAAGCAGCATCATCTTATAACAGTTATTTTCTTCGGCAATCTGTTTTGCATAATTTAAACATGCAGTGGCATAACCTTTCTTACGATAATCCTTATGGGTTACTACATTTTCCACAAATGCATATGGCCTCACATTTCTTGTCAGATTTGGGATAATCACACAAACACAGGATGCCACGATTTTACCCTCTTCTTCACAGATAATGAGATGGTGATTTTCGTCATCCACAATGGTATTCCATGTTTTTGTTAACTGTTCCGATTCTTCCGGCACACTTGTCTCATGAAGAAACAGATATAACTGTAAAATTCCATTTAAGTCAGTTTGGTTTGCCTCTCTGATCATAATCAATTCCTCCATACTTTTTCACATAACAATCTCACTGTCAAAATACTGCTCCTGAAAATGAATCTGCTCCCGGACTTCTTCTTTTGTAAAAGAACTATCCTCCGGAGCAACTACCCATTTTTCCTCCACATCATCATACCTGTGAACAATGGCAATTATTTTTCCGGTAAATACATCTAACGCTTTATCTACTCCTAATATATACGCATCCTGTTCTTCACCATCTGCTGCCATTATCCCTTTTACATAGCCGTAATTTATAGGATAATACATATCTCTGTGCTCAGGATGATAACTACCCATCGGTCTGTCAACTGTTACCGTTATAATCTTTCCAAGCATCCGTTTCTTCCCTCCACCAAACACCGTCTCCATTTTCACTTCTTCCTCCAATCTTAATTTACGGTTCTTTTTGTAACATATA